>CAZWBN010000001.1:0-33461 GCA_964632095.1 uncultured Clostridia bacterium
TTCCACCATCTGTGGTTTTATACACTCCTCTTTCCTCATTGGAATTCCATAAATGACCGAGAACTCCAACATATACAATTTTTGAATTTTTTGGATGAATTACAATTTCGCTAATTCTCTCTGAATTTTTAAAACCCATAAATTTCCATGTCTTTCCACCATCTGTTGTTTTATAAAGTCCAGTTCCAACTGAAGTGCTGTTTCGAACCCATGTCTCTCCAGTCCCAACCCACACAGTATCAGGATTGTTCTGGTCAATGGTAATGCACCCAATTGACATTGTATATTTCTCAAATACTGGTTTAAAGGTTACTCCACCATCTGTAGACTTCCATACTCCTCCGCCTGCACTTCCAACATATATGATTCTCGGGTCTTTATTCACACAATCTATATCAGTTATTCTTCCACTCATAACTGCCGGTCCAATACTCCTTGGCTTTAGATTTCCAAATATTGCTGAATTAATCTTTATACCTTTTTCTGCATGAGAAAATGAGTAAAAAAGAAGGAAAATAAATATAAATAAGAATAGTTTTTTAAAATTTTTCACAGGAACCTCCTTTTATGAAATTTATTTCAATTGAATTATTTTATTTTCTCGCACGGAATCCAGACTTCTGCACGCAATTTTTCTGGCTTGGTGGTGGCAGGATTATCAAAATATCTCTCCATTGTTGGACCGGCTATTCTGTAATTGTTTTTCTTCATCCATTCAAAAATTTTAGGATAAATCTCTGCTATTTTCTCATAGGGACCGATATGAGTTGCTGAAACAACCATTGTGAAATTCCACACCTTTAATTCAAGGGGTGGTCTAATTGAAACTCCTTTTGCAACTGGAAATCCTATTTCCCATTTCAGTTCCTCTGGCTTAACATTTTCCGGGCTATTATAGTAAATTCCTATCATTGGACCTGCTGGAATTATACTCTGAATCTGAATCTCGCTCATCAGTTTTTGAATTATATTCTGAATTTCTGTAAAAGGTCCTTGATGAGATATTGCACAATAAGTAAAGGGGACAATCTCTTTGACAGAAATTTCCTCTTCTTTTTCACTGAATGAGTAAATAGAGAAAATGAAAATAATACTGATAAATAATACTAAACTCCTTTTCATCTATTTCCTCCTCATTTAGGAATTACGATTGGAAAGGGAAAAAGTTTGAATCTCTCTTTTTTATACTCACTCTTTTTTCTTGCCTTTGTATCTCTGTGCTTTTGCGCCCTGTATTTATTTCAACATAGGAATCTTAATTCCCTTTTCCTTTGCAGTTTTAATCGCTTCTTCGTATCCAGCATCTGCATGACGGGCTACGCCAAGTCCAGGGTCAACAGTTAATACTCTCTCGAGTTTCTTTTTGCTTTCCTCTGTTCCATCAGCAACAATCACCATTCCAGCATGAATTGAAAGCCCAATTCCAACTCCTCCACCATGATGCACAGAAACCCAGCTTGCACCTGATACAGCATTTAAAAGAGCATTGAGAATTGGCCAGTCAGCTATTGCATCAGAGCCATCCTTCATTCCCTCAGTCTCCCTGTTAGGAGAAGCAACAGAACCAGCATCAAGATGGTCACGGCCTATTACAATCGGAGCAGAAATTTTTCCCATTTTAACCAAATCGTTTATAACCACTCCAAATCTGTCTCTCTCTCCATATCCAAGCCAGCAAATTCTTGAAGGAAGACCCTGGAATTTAACCTTTTTCTGGGCTTTTGTAATCCATCTTCTCAAAGTTTCGTCTTCGGGAAATTCCTTTAAAACAGCTTCATCTGTTACATATATATCCTTTGGGTCTCCTGATAATGCTGCCCAGCGGAATGGACCTTTTCCCAAGCAAAATAAAGGTCTTATGTATTCAGAGACAAAACCCGGAATATCAAATGCATTTTCAACTCCTGCTTTTTGAGCCTGACCCCTTATATTGTTTCCGTAATCAAAGGTCCTGGCTCCCATTTTCTGGAGTTCGAGCATGGCTTCAACATGCATTGCCATTGCATCATAAGCTCTCTTTATATATTCCTGAGGATTTTCCTTTCTGAGGCGTAATGCTTCCTCATAGGGAATACCATTTGGAACATATCCATTTAATTCATCATGAGCAGATGTCTGGTCAGTTAAAACATCAGGAACAATTTTTCTCTTTACAAACTCTGGAACTATGTCTGCTGCATTTCCAAGAAGAGCAATTGACAGTGCCTCCCCTTTTTCCTTTGCTTTAAAAGCAATATCCAGTGCTTCATCCAGGCTTTCAACCATCATATCCACATATCCGGTCTTGAGTCTGCGTTCAATTCTTTCCCTGTCAACTTCTACAACAATAGCAACTCCTTCATTCATTGTAATTGCTAAGGGTTGAGCTCCTCCCATTCCTCCCAAGCCTGCGGTAAGGACCAGTTTGCCTTTTAATGTTCCACCAAAATGCTTTTTTGCAACTGAAGCAAGTGTTTCATAAGTTCCTTGAAGAATTCCCTGAGTTCCAATGTATATCCAGCTTCCTGCTGTCATCTGCCCGTACATCGTGAGACCCAATCCTTCCAGACGGCGGAATTCATCCCATGTAGCCCATTTTGGAACTAAAAGGGCATTTGCTATTAAAACGCGTGGTGCTTCTGGAGTTGTCTTAAACACAGCAACAGGTTTTCCGGATTGAACAACCAGTGTTTCATCATTTTTTAATTCCTTTAGGGCTTCAACTATTGCCCAGAAACATTCCCAGTTACGGGCTGCTTTTCCTGTCCCCCCATAAACAATTAATTCCTGCGGTTTCTCAGCTACTTCCGGGTCTAAATTATTCATTAACATTCTCAAAGCACCTTCCTGAGCCCATCCTTTTGTGTTTAACTTTGTCCCTCGAGGAGCTCTTATTTCCTGGTATTTAAATTCCTTTTCTTTGTGTGAAACATGGTGAGACATTTTACCCTCCTTTTATCCTTTTTTAACTAAAAAAACCAGTAAAATCCCCACACACATTGCCAGAAATCCCATCCATCTAAGAGAAGAACTTTTCATACTCAGGATCAAAGCCAGTCTCTTCTTCATCCATTGGGGAAAAAGAAAGTATGGTAAACCTTCAAGAACAAAGTAAATCCCGAGAATTAATAAATAGAAATCAAAGCTTGTTAAACTTATTTTCATTTTCTATATCACTTTATCACAGACATTGAAATAAATCAAAAAGCTATTTTTAAAGATAATCTACAAGTTTCTTTAGTCTTGATATGGTTTTCTCCTTTCCCATTACTTCGAGCACATCAAATAAAGGAGGACTTACTGGTTTACCGGTTACAGCCATTCTTGTTGCATGGATAAAAAGAGCAGCCTTAACCCCCTCCTTCTCTGCTCGCCGACGGTAAATCCTTTCCACTTCATCAGCTTTAAAACTGTGGAGAGTCTCTAAATCCTTTATTAATTTTGGAAGTAAATCCTTCAATCTTTCATCTTTTAAAAACCTCTCAACTCCTTCAGGGTCATAGCTGAAATCATCTGTAAGATAAGGACGACCACTGATTACAAAATCTTTTAAAGTTCGACATCTATCCTTTAATAAGTCAATTAAACTGAAAAACCATTCTTTTTCTTCATTCTCATACCTATCATTCCAGAGATTTTCTTTCTTTAAAAACTCTTTTACATAAGGCAACAGCTCTTCTGCACTCATTTTTGAAATCAGTCTGCTATTTAGCCAGTCTAATTTTGCTAAGTCAAAAATCGGGCTGGATTTCTTAATTTGTTCAAGAGAAAACTTATCAATCATCTCCTCAATTGAATAAACTTCTTTTTCCTCACCGGGTGACCAGCTCAATTGAGCAAGAAAATTAAACATGGCAAGAGAAAGATAGCCTTCTTCCTTGAAATGAAGTATGGAAGTAACTCCATGTCTCTTACTTAACTTCTTTCTATCAGGTCCCAAAATCAATGCCAGATGAGCAAACCGGGGAATCGGTGCTCCAAGAGCTTTGTAGAGTAAAATCTGTTTTGGAGTATTGGAAAGATGGTCATCTCCTCTTATTACATGGGTAATTCCTGTTTCATAATCATCCACAACAACTGATAAATGATAGGTTGGCATTCCATCTCTCCGAAGGAGCACAAAATCTTCAATATTCTCGTGTTCAAAAGTAATTTCTCCATGAATTAAATCATGAAAGGTAGTTTTTCCTTCAGGAACAAAAAATCTTATTGCTCTCTCTTTTCTTTCTTTTTCAAGAGCCTCTCTCTGTTCAGGTGTAAGGTTCAAACAATAGCGGTCATACTTCCAGTATTTTCCATTGCCAACTGCTTTTTTCTTCCTCTCCTGAATTTCCTCAGGAGTACAGTAGCAATAATAGGCTTTCCCTTCTCGAACTAATCTTTCTCCATATTCCTGATAAATTTTAATTCTTTTTGACTGATAATAGGGTCCTTCATCCCAGTCAAGACCGAGCCATTTTAAACCTTCTAAAATACCTTTAGTCATTTCTTCTGAAGATCGGGCTAAATCAGTATCTTCAATCCTCAAAATGAATTTTCCTTTATGTTTTCTTGCAAAAAGCCAGTTAAAAAGGGCTGTTCTTGCTCCTCCAACATGAAGATAGCCTGTTGGACTTGGAGCAAATCGAACTCTTATTTCTTTCATTTGAGGTTATTTTAAACCAATTTCTCCCTCTAATCAATTCAATAAAAGGTCTTTTTCAAAATCTTATTTTAATTTGACAATTCTTTGTTTTTTGGCTTAAAATACATTGTTAAGCTAAAATAAGGAGGAAAAAATGGCTGTGAGTGTAGGAGCAAGTAAAGTAAAATCAGAACCTAATGTAGTTCCCCTCTGTGATGTCTTATTGGTATTATTAATAATCTTTATGGTTATTACTCCAATTGTTCAAAAAGGTATGGATGTCAAATTACCAGAAACTACTGCGGATGCTTCTGGAGTACCAGCTGGATTAATTGTATTAACTTTGAAAAGTGACCTCTCTGTTATGATTAATCAAGAAGAAGTTCCACGCCACTTGTTAGCTCAAAGGCTGGAGAGTATTTATTCTACAAGACAGGATAAAACAGCTTTAATTCGCGCTGATGCAAGAGTTACATATGACAAGGTAATAGAATTGCTGGATATTGCAAGAGGCGCTGGTGTAGAAATAATTGGAATTATTCCTGAGCTATACGAAGAAGAGGAATCTTCTTCACAAGGGACTCTTTAAAAACTAAATTATTTTAGACGACCGATTACTTCGCGAGAAATAACCAGTCTTTGAATTTCATTTGTCCCTTCATAAATCTGAAGTAATTTCGCATCCCTCATCAATTTTTCCATTGGAAAATCCTTCATATAACCATAGCCTCCAAAAATCTGCAATGCTTCAACAGTAACTCTCATTGCCACATCTGATGCATAAGCTTTTGCCATCGCAGCCTCTTTTGATGCTTTCATTCCTTTATCTATCAACCAAGCAGCATGCCATACTAAATGACGCGCTGCATTAATTTCTGTTGCCATATCTGCCAGTTTAAAAGCAATATGTTGAAAGCTTGCTATTGGTCTTCCAAATTGAATTCTTGTTTTTGCATACTCAACTGCATATTGAAGAGCTGCTTTTGCTACTCCCACTCCTCCTGCACCCACGCTTGGACGAGCTTTATCAAGAGTTTTCATTGCAATAATAAAACCCATTCCCTCTTTACCTAGTAAGTTTTCCTCTGGAACTTTGACTTCTTCAAAGAAAATCTCAGCAGTATTTGAAGCCCTATGCCCCATTTTATCCTCGATTTTTCCAATTTTTATTCCAGGAGTATCAGCAGGAACTATAAAAGCTGATATTCCTCTTGCTCCTTTCTCTTTTGCAGTATTTGCAAACACAACCAATAATTTTGCAACCCCACCATTTGTAATAAAACATTTTGAGCCATTAATTACATATTCGCTTCCCACTTTCTTCGCTGTTGTGCTAATGTTTCCAGCATCCGAACCTGCTTCTCTCTCTGTCAGACAAAATGCAGCCAGCATCATCTCTTTTGTGAAAGGAGTTAAAAACTTCTTTTTCTGTTCATCTGTCCCGAATAATATTATCGGGGTTAATGCAAGAGAATTAGCCATTATTGAAGTGAACATTCCAGCGCAACCTGCGGCTAATTCTTCACTTACTATAACTGTATCCAGACTGGATAATCCACCTCCGCCGTATTCTTCTGGAATGGAAGAAGCCAGAAATCCAACTTCAAAGGCTTTTTTTATAACATCCCATGGAAACTCTTCTCCTTTGTCATACTTTGCTGCAACTGGTTTCATCTCTTTCTCTGCAAATTCACGGGCCATTCTTTGAAGAGCTAATTGTTCTTCACTTAATTGAAAATCTATCACTGCTTACCTCCTTTTAAAATTTTTATGAACTTTTATACTTTATTATTTATAAATTGTCAATTTTGAACAAAGATTTTCTCCCTTGTAATAAGGAATACTGGATTTTCAATTAAATAATATTTTCTTATTAATTCCTGAATTTTCAGAGGTTTTTCTTTTCTGTATATTACATAAAAATACACTTTATCCTCATCTATAATAATTTCTTCGATAAGATTATTCTCGGATTTAATTTTTTGAACTAATTTTTTATGAACCTGATAATTACTCAATCCCTTCCACTTCCTTTCTTTCTTAACCCTATTAAGTGCTGAAATTACTTCTTCATTTATTTTTAATGAGTATAAAAAACCTTTTATTGACTTAGCAAGTTTATTTTCAGGAGAAATTTCTTTTAAACTCAAAAACTGAATTCCTTGAGGAAGAAATTTATTTATTTCTTTTAAAAATTCCTCTTCCTCTAAAACATAATCCGTGTTGAACTCTAAGATTTCTCTTTTCCCTTCCATCCCAAGCGGTAAAGCAGGACAATAGGAAATAAGCATTTTTGGATGAAATCCCTTTGAAAAGTTAACAGGAATATTCGCTCTTCTAAAACTTCTCTCAATTGTCCTTATCAAATCAAGGTGCGAAAGATATTTTGCTTTCCCTGACTTGGCATACTCGCATCTATATAATTTAGTCTCTTCCTGTTTTTTACCTATATAACCAATCTTCTTTATTTTAGGAGATTCTATATTTCTAATATAAATCTTCTCACTCAGTTTAACTGGATAAACACACCCTTTACAGGAATTGCAATCATTACTCAGGCATGAAGGGGTTTGAACACCTTTTAATCCTCTCTCTAATTCTTTGAGTAGATAATCCTTTTTAAAACCTGTTTCAATATGGTCCCAAGGTAAAACTGAATCCTCAGGAAACTGTGAAAGATAAATTTTATAATCAATTTTATTTTCCGAGAAAGCATCAAACCAGATTTGCTCGTTAAATAAATCTCTCCAGCTGTCAAATCGAGCACCCTTTCTCCACGCAGTTTCAATAACACGGTTTAATCTCCTATCTCCTCTCGAAATTATTGCCTCTACAATGCTCATCTCAACCGGGTGGTCTTTAAACCTGACCCATGGATATCTTTTTAAATTATTTTTTATATACCTAAATTTTTCCTCCAGAATCTCTTTATCCTCCATACCTAACCATTGAAAAGGAGTATGGGGTTTTGGAATAAAAGATGTTAAACTTAAATGTATTTTTGGATAACCGTCAAGAATAGCCCATCCTACATTAAAGATTTTCTCAATTAAGGTAACGATTTCTTCCAAATCTTCCTGCTTTTCTGTTGGTAAACCTATCATAAAATATAGCTTTAAGAGTCTCCATCCATAAGAAAATGCTTTTTCAGCTGCTAAAATAATTTCATCTTCAGTAAGATTTTTATTTATCACTCTTCTCAATCTTTCTGAACCAGCTTCAGGAGCAATTGTAAAACCTGTTTTTCTAACTTTTTTTATATTTTCAATAATATCTTCTGAAAGACCAGAGGGTCTGATTGCTGAAAGGCTCAATGCAATTTTTTTACGCGAAATATTATCCATTAAAATTTTTATTGTGTCCTCTAAATACGGATAATCAGTGGGACTCAATGTAGTTAAAGAAATATTCTCAAAGCCTGTTTCACTTATACTCCGGATTGCACAATCTATCACTCTCTCGGGCATTCTTATTCTATAAGGAAGGTAAATACTTGCTGCCTGACAGAATCTACATCTTTGAGGACAACCTCGAGAAATCTCCAGGGTAATTCTATCGAAAACAGCTTCTATCAAAGGGACAACAACTTTATCAGGAAAGGAATATTTATCTAAATCTCTGATTACCCTTTTTCTTATTTTTTCAGGAAATGAATTTTTTGGTTTAACAGCAAGAAGAGGAAAATCTTTTTGCTCATAGGATTCATAAAAACAGGGTATATAAACACCTCTTATTTCTGAAAGATGCTCCAGCATTTCAATTTTATTCTTAACTTTTCCCTTCAAGCTGTTGAATTTATCCACAATTTCAAGAAATCCTTCCTCTCCATCTCCCAGAAAAAACAAATCAAAAAATTCTGCTAAAGGTTCCGGGTTAAAAACCGCTGGTCCGCCTGCAATAATTAAGGGGTAATCTAAATCCCTTTCTGAAGATTTTAAGGGTATTTTTCCTAAATCCAGAATATTTAATACATTCGTATAATTTAATTCATAAAGGAGAGAAAAGCCTACAATATCGAATTCTTTTAGAGGTATGCGATTTTCTAAGGAAAAAAGTGGAATATTTCTCTCTCGCAATTCTCGTTCAAAATCAATCCATGGTGAAAAAACCCTTTCAGCTAAAATATCTTCTCTTTTATTAAGAATTGAGTATAGAATCTTTAATCCAAGATAAGACATTCCGATTTCATAGGTATCGGGAAAAACAAGGGCAATTTTTGTTTTTACTTTCAGAGGGTCTTTTATAATAGCATTCCACTCTCCATTTAAATAACGAGATGGTCTCTCCACCTTTTTTAATATCTTTTCTAAATCTTCAAATTTCATTTTACCCATATATAAATTTTCTCATTTTTACATTAATAATCAATCCAATACAAATATATGTGGTCAATAAAGATGAACCTCCATAGCTGAGTAAGGGCATTGGAACTCCTGCAACTGGGAAAAAACCTATAACCATCATACCATTAACAAAAAATTGAAAAAAAAGTAAAACACCAATGAAATAAATTAAATAAATTCCTGTACGGTCTTTTGCTTCTTTAATTGAATTGAAGATTTTATAAAATAACATAAAATAAAGACTTAATAAAACAAAAATTCCAATATAACCAAATTCTTCGCCAATTACAGAAAGAATAAAATCAGTATGTCTTGCTGGCAAAAATCTTAATTGACTCTGAGTCCCCTTCTTATAACCCTTTCCCAAAAATCCTCCTGAACCAATTGCTATTTTAGATTGAATAACATGATAACCTGACTTTAAAGGGTCTTTGCCTGGAAAAAGAAAAACAATAATCCTCTGTTTCTGGTAATCTTTTAAAAGGAAAAACCAGCCAAATGCTCCCAAAAGAATTAAAACCATTAAAATAATAGCCAGGATTTTTCTGTCTATTCCTGTAATGAATAGGGCTCCTAAATAAATTGGAAGGTAAGTCATAGCAGTGCCAAGGTCTGGCTGGAGAGCCACGAGAAGAAGTGGGAAAAAAACTACTAAACTACTTGCCAGCTTATCCTTCCAGGAAATATAATCCCATCGGGAACGGGATAAAATATAAATCAAGAACAATATTATGGCTATTTTAGTCAATTCCGATGGCTGTATACTGAACAGACCAAGATTTAACCAGCTTTTGGAACCTCCTATTTTATTCCCAAGCAATAACATAATAGCAAGAACCATTATCATGAAAAAATAGAAATAAGAAGAATAATTTATAAGATAATTATAATCAATGCTAACAATTAAAAAAACTGAAATTAAACTTATAATAATCCATATGACCTGTTTCACATAAAATTCATTATTTATATAATGAGTGGAACTATAGATAGCAAGGATTCCTATTATTGAAATAGCTAATGTCAAACCCAATAATGTCCAGTCAAAATAATTAATAATTCTTCTTAAATCCATTTTCCTTTATATATTTTTCTCTATATAGCCTAAATAATTCTCTTGCAATAGGAGCTGCTGTCTCTCCTCCCATCCCTCCATACTCAACAATAACAGTAACCACAATTTGAGGATTATCCTTTAGAGCAAAACCAGTAAACCAGGAATGAGTTTTAACTTGATTTTTTTCTCCTTCCTTTTTACTTACAAGCTGAGTTGAGCCGGTTTTCCCACAGATATCGAAGCCAGGCAATTTGGCTAATCTTCCTGTGCCTTTTAAATTCACTGCTTCCCACATTCCTTCTATCACATCTTCAAAATATTTTCTCTTAATTTTAATTATCTCATATGAATTTTTTCTGTCAGATTTTAGTAAGTGTGGAAGAACTCTTTTCCCTCTGTTTGCTATTTCAGCAGTATAAACTGCAACCTGTAACGGAGTAACCAATAATGGACCCTGACCTATGGAAATAGAGATTGTCTCACCAGGAAACCATGCAGAATGAAATAAGCGTTTTTTCCATTCAGGTGATGGAATCAGACCCGACTTTTCTCCAGGCAAATCTATTCCTGTACGCTTCCCGAATCCAAATTCAGACGCCCAGCTCTTAATTTTTTCAATACCTAATATATTCCCAACATTATAAAAATAAATGTTACAGGAATGCCTTATGGCTTCATAAAGGTTGACTTTTCCATGCCCACCTTTATTCCAGCATGAAAATTCTTTATTATAGAAATAAGCTTTTCCCCTACAATAAAAAGTAGAATTTGGATTTATAATACCTTCCTGCAACCCAGCTAATGCGACCACAGGTTTAAAAATCGAACCGGGTGCATAAAGTCCTCTTATTGCTCTATTTTCAAGAGGAGATTTTACATCTCTTACTAATTTCTCCCACTCTTTTTTATTAAATCTCCTTACAAACTTATTCGGGTCATAGCTTGGACTGCTAACCATTGCTAAGATTTCGCCATTCCTCGGGTCAAGCATCACAATTGCCCCTTCTCTTCCTGCTAATAGTTCCTGAGATTTCTTCTGTAAATCAAAATCTATGGTTAAAAATATATCTTCTCCCGGGACAGGTTCAATCCGATTTATTTCTTTTACAAATCTTCCTCTGCTATCCACTATTTTCTTTATTTTCCCATCTTCACCCCTTAAGAGCACATCATATTTCTTTTCAATTCCAGCTTTTCCTATAATATCTCCCATTCTCAAATTCCTGAATCTCCTATTCTTCAATTCCTCTCTTGAAATTTCCTGAACATAACCTATCACATGAGCGCCACATTCATGAAAGGGATAATATCTTTTTGGTTCAAATTGAACGATTAATTCAGGAAATTCATTTTTCAATGCTTCAATCTTTGCTATTTCTTCCAATTTTAAATTTTCTTTTATAATTATTGGCTTAAATTCAGGATAAAATTTGTATTGGCTTATTCTATCCCTTAGAACATCCTCTCCAATATTTAATAATTTTGAAACTCTTTTCAAAGATTCATTGATGTCAAAACAATTTTCTCTAATTAAAGAAACATTAAATGAAGCCCTATTCTCGGCTAATATTACCCCATTGCGGTCTTTTATTAAACCTCGTGGTGCTGGTAAGTTCTCTTCCCTTAATCTATTTCTTTCTGCAAGAAGAATATATTTGTTATGGTCAAGAATCTGTATTTTCCAGAACAGTATCACCATGCATATAAAAATGAAACCAATAATAAGAAAAGTAATTTTAGACCTCTTTTTAAGAGGAGTTAAATCTTCATATAATCTCATTACTTTTTAAATTTAAAAACTATTTTGAAAATGATGCAACCAACAAAAGCTGTTAGAAGAGGCTGAAGAAATAAAATCTTTGCGCTCAAATGGATTTTTACTCCTATTAAATAACAGAGAAGAAAATTTATTATAATTTCAATCAATACACCAATAAAAATAAGAGGAAAAAGAACAATTAAATGAGTCGTATCAATCATTGAGCCAATATAACCTGCAATGAATCCTAAAACTGTTTTTGAGAAACCATTTATGCCAAAAATTGTGAATGTGAAAGAGTCCTGTATCAAACCTGAGACAGTTCCTGTTAGCATGCCTTCCCCCTCCCCTCCATTAAGAGCAAAATAAATTACAATTAAAGAAAAAAAGTCTATTAATAAAATAAAATGTAAATGGATTTTTAACAGAGAAGTTTGTATGATAAAAGCTATAATTAGAGCAAAACCAATTGCTATTATTTTTCTCATCTTTTAACTAAAATTAACAAATTTTCGAGTTTATTCAATTGAAAATAAGGCATGACCTCAATTTCTTTAAATAAACCTCCTCTGCCATGATCAATTTTAATAATCTTCCCTATTTTAATTCCCCGGGGAAAAATTTTATCCATCCCTGAAGTGATAATTTCTTCTCCGAATTTAACTTTTTGAGTTTGATAAATGTATTTAAAAAAACATTTTTTGGTCAAACTTCCTGTGAGAATGCCTATTGCTCTTGTTTCTGAACTCATAGCACCAACACCACTTTCAATATCAGTAATTAACTGTACTGTTGCCTGATTATCTGAAATGGGTTCAACAATTTTTCCAACAAGATTATAATTTTCGTCAAGCACAGGAAAATTTTTCTTTATCCCGTGAGCATATCCTTTATTTATGACCAAACTTCTAAATATATTCATTGAATCAATACCGATAACATCTGCTATAATAAAACCTGGCTGGCTGAGGATCTCTTCCTTTTTTATCTTTTCAAGTTCCCTCTTTAAAATCCAATTTTCTGCTCTTAATGATAAATTTTCTCTTTTTAATCTTTCCTTCTCCTGATAAGTATTTTTCAGGAAAATGTAATTTTGCCAGAAATTTTTAATAGAAAAATACATCTTATGAACACCATTCTGAATAGTGGAGAAGACAGTGAAAATATTCTTTTTTAAAACGAAACCTACCTCCCTTCCCAGAGGAACCTGAATAGAAATTATTATTAAATGAAAGAGAAGAAGCCCGATTAATAATAAAAATTTTTTTCTTTTAGAGAGAGTATATAACATTAAATAAAAGTTAAATAAAATAAATAAGTTAGGAAACTGAAATCTTTTTTAATAGCTTGACATCTTCGAGTAATTTTCCAGCACCTAAAACAACAGAAGTAAAGGAATCCTCTGTTCTGAAAATAGGAAGTTGAGTTTCCTCCCTGAGTCTTTTATCAAAATTCCTCAACAGAGAGCCTCCTCCTGTCAGGATTATTCCTCTGTCTATTATATCCGCTGCTAATTCAGGAGGAGTTTTTTCAAGCGCAACTTTTATTGCATTGATAATAGTGGATACTACTCCTTCTAAAGCTTCTCTAATTTCCTGGTCGTCCACAACAACAACCTTTGGTATTCCATCTCTTAAATCTCTTCCTTTTATCTCCATTGTCATTGGTTCTTCAAGGGGATAGGCAGAACCTATTTGAATCTTAACATTTTCTGCTGTTCTATCTCCTATTAGAAGATTGTATTTCTTTTTTAAATATTGAATTATAGCTTCATCCATTTCATTTCCAGCAATTCTTATTGAATGATTGAAAACTATTCCTGCCAAGGAAATAACTGCTATGTCAGTTGTTCCCCCTCCTATATCAACTATCATATTTCCTGTAGGCTCCCAGATTGGCAGTCCTGCTCCAACAGCAGCAGACATGGGCTGTTCCACCAGATACACTTCACTTGCCCTTGCTCGTAGAGCTACATCCTTTACAGCTCTTCTCTCCACCTGCGTTATCCCAGTAGGAATGCTAATCACAATTCTTGGTCTCACCCAGCGATTTTTCTCAAGGGCTTTTTTAATAAAATATTCAATCATTTTTTCAGCAACTTCAAAGTCTGCAATTACTCCATCCTTTAAAGGCTTTACAGTCATAATAGTATTCGGAGTTTTTCCTACCATTTCTTTAGCAAGTTTTCCAACAGCTTCTGGTCTTCCTGTATTTTTATCCAGAACAACAATGGATGGTTCATTAACCACTATGCCTTTTCCTTTAACATAGACCAAAGTATTGGCAGTACCCAAATCAATTGCTAAATCAGCTGAAAGTTTATCTTTTACCCAAGAATATAATCCCACTATCTTATCCTTCTCCTTATTTTAGATAATCCATTCATCGCAGGTATATTTTATATGAGAAGAGGTATGTTTTCAAGAATTAGTTTGGAATGGTCTAAAAAGGAGTCAATGCCGGAGGTGGGATTCGAACCCACACCCTGGTCGCCCAGGACTGGATTTTGAGTCCAGCGTGTCTGCCAGTTTCACCACTCCGGCACTCATAGGAAATTCTATTTAATTTTTAATTTCCTGTCAAATTCTACATATTTTATTAAATTTGTCTGTCAATCCTCAATTTTTCCTGTGAGCCAGCCAATTTTGATATTTTCTTTCCTATCACCTGGAAGATAGGGTTTAATGTCTATAACAGGAGTTCCTTCAATCATGTCAATTCCTTTCACTCTTAAAATATTTCCTTCCCTCTCCAGTAATTCAACGATTGTCATTCCAATTGGATTTGGTCTATAAGGAGACCTTGTAGCAAACACACCGCGAATTTCATCACCAAAAGGAGGTTTTACTTCAAGATTATATCCATATGATTTATGAAATACAAAAATTATAATTAAATGAGAAAATCCATCTATATCCTTTAAACCATCCTCAAATTCTTTAAAAATTTCAATTCTTCCTTCTATAAGCTCACGATCTTCTTTTGGAATATCCTCTTTGTCTTTATATGGAGAATGAATTATTCCTATTGGTCTCAATTTAAAATTTTTCATTGGTCTCAAATTTTTTGAATTTCAATTTTTCTCTCAAATTTTCTAAATCCGAGAGCTTTCCATTAAAATAAAAAAGATGGGATAAACATTTACAATCCGAAGAACCAAATCCTTTTACTGGAGAAAAAGAGTATTCTGAGTCATTTTTTATTTTTTCAGCAATCTCACATTCAACCTTCCGTCCTTCTTTTATCCATATTTCTTTAATCTCCGCTTCTGTGAGGAAATAATCAATATGCCAGAACAGTTTTTTATTCTTCCTCAGGTATCTCGTTATCCTTGCTCCAAAACCCCTTTGAGCAGAACCTACATAAAGATAGTTTCCTGGCTGAAAATGCATAATATTTAGCTTTCCGATTTTAATTTTTCTTGGTTCTTTTAAATTCATTAATAAAATATAAGTACCTTTTCCCATTAACTCAATTAAGTTTTTCGAAGCCGAGGACAATGAATCCTCCTTCATCAAATCCTTTCTCTGGTTCTTCAATTTTTTTAAACTCATTGGGTCCCTGAAAAAGGGTTTGATAAGCCTTACAAAATTTTAATCCTGCTTCAGAAGCTAATTGAATAATTTCTCTCGCTGAATAAAAATTTGCCACTTTGTAAAATTTACTCTTTCTCTTTTTAGATTCATAAAAAATTCCCCATTTACTATTTTTTTCTATAATGCCAACTATCAATACCCCCTTTTTCTTTAATACTCTTTTTGCTTCTCTAAGCACTTCCAAGGGATTTTCTACAAAACAAAGAGTAACAATTATCGCAATAGTATCGAAAGATTCACTATTAAAGGGTAAAAATTCTCCTACACCTTGAACAACTTTTATTCCTCTTCTTCTGGCAACCTTTAACATGTTGATAGAAGGGTCTAAGCCAATTTCTATTCTCAGTTGCTGGGCAAATCTTCCAGTTCCCACTCCAATTTCCAATCCAAATCCTTCTGAAACAATTTTTTTAAGAGCCTTAATTTCTGATAAATAAATTTCTCTATTTTTTTTAAACCATTCATCATATCGTTCCCAGTTTTCCTCGAATACTTCAATCTTTTCTTTCATTCATCTTCAATTTTAAATTCCCACGCACACCAGTAATCAGACGGATGAGGGTCCGGAGGACAGGCAATACAGGCTGTCTTTATTCTCGGGTCTATGGTTTTAGCAAAATAGGTGTATTCCACTATACCGACTGGCTTACAGGGAAAATCAGGAAGATTTTTTCTCCTGCGGGCTTCCTGAACCCGACAAGTTATCATCCTGAACACACACCGATTTTCTGATACTTCCATTATTTCCTGTTTATTAATATGAGCATAAAGCCGAAATTTTAAAGCCTGAATCAATGCCGGAATTCCACCTCCTGGCTCTATATTCAATCTTTTCATTATTCTTTTAGCCTCAACAACGGTAAATTTTTCCCATGCCCTGCGGTCCAGCTCAATAGCTTTTTCCATTCCAAATTCCTTCTCGACTTCCTGGAACCAGAGTCCGTCATGAGCAAGCCAGTTTTTGGCAGCATCAGATAATAATTCTAAAAGTTCCTCCTTTGATAAATCCTTAACCTCTTTCATTGGTTTTCTCCTCAATATTTCCAGGTTTTCTTATTTTTAATTCTTCCAAAACTTCATAAAGATTATTTTTATCCATGATTATTATTTCCACAGAGGAATCAGCAAGAGCGTATTCAGGTCCTTTTCCTTTAAACTTTTTCTTTAAAATTAAAAAATCTACATCTCTTTTAATTAAATCCTCTGCAATGGCTATTCCTTTCCCCTTTTCCTGATGCACAAATGGATTCTCAAAGGTCTCTATTTTTTTAATATTATTTGTATCTACATTAACATTAATTAAAGCGAAATAAGGTGCTTCTCCAAAATGTTCTGACAGTTCTCCTTCAGGTGATTTTAAAGGCACTGCATATTTAAAAATTTTCTTCTGAATAGGCTCATAATGGATCCGTATGCTGTCTATATGTGGAATCTCCTTCTTAATTTTTTGTTCCAGCAATTCTACAATATGATGCGCCTTTTCAACTTCTCTAACATTGAGAGTTAAATCTGCCTCTATAAATCGATAACGCCCTGAGTTTCTACCGAGCAGGGTTTTAATCTGTCCCACCCTCCTTTCCTCAATAATGATTTTTCTTATTTTATTTAAAGTTTCGTAATCCAATGATGCATCCAGCAAAACCTTAAGGGAATCGATTAATATTTCATATCCTGATTTCACAATAAAAATTATTACTATTCCAGCTGCAAATTTTTCTATCCGAATTCCAAACAAATACCCGCTTAATCCTATGAAAACAATTAATGAGGAGAGAGCATCTGACTTTGAATGATGCCCATCAGCTATTAAACTCGGAGAATTTGTTTTTTTACCCGCTTTTATTTTATAGATTGAAAGAAAATAAGATACCAAAAAAGCTATCATAGAAACCAAAAGAGCAAGATTAAGATGTTTTACTTTAGGAAGAGAGGCAAAAATTACCTCTTTTCCAATTTCATATCCTGCTAAAAAAATAAAAAAAGAAATAATAAGAGAAATCAAATTCTCCACCTTGTGAAGTCCATAAGGAAATGTTTTGGATTTTCTCTTTGAGATTTTCAATCCAGCGAAAACAGCCAATGAGGAGATAAAATCCGTTAAGCTATGAATAGCATCTGCTTTAATAGCAATACTTCCCGAAAGAACAGCAATAAAGGATTTGAAAACTAAAAGGAATAAAGTTATTGAACTTGAAATTAATGAAACCTTTTCGGTTTGTTCCATTTTAATTTATTTCATAATACTTTATTCCATGATAAAGAACAACTTTTATTCTTCCATCCTGGATTAAGGAATCGAGATATTTCAAAATTTCATTTTGATGTTTTCCCAAAGAAAGAGAAAGGTCAAGAAGACTAACCGGTCTTCTTCTTATTATTGATAAAATAGCCTCTTCCAAATCTTCTAAATAGGCTTCCTGTTCCTTTGGTTTAAATTCAGCTATTATTTCGCAATTTTTTCCAAAAAGTTTTTCAATTTTATTCAACTCTTCAATGGAAAGGGGTAATGCGAATTTTTCAGAAGGAGGACGAACAACTGTATTTAAATGAACTTTATCCGGATTTATTTCTTGAACTACTGAAACAACTCTATCCAGATGTTTTTTTTCGTCGTTTATCCCTTTAACAAGCATTATCTCAAGCCATATCAACCCTTCAAATTCCTCTCTGAATTTTTTAATTCCTTCAATTATCTCTTCAATTTTTAATGAGGGATGAGGGCGATTTACTTTTCTGAATATTTTCATTGTAACTGCATCAAGAGAGGGAACAACAAGATCAGCAAAAAGCAGTTCTTTTCTTAATTCTTCCTGATAAAACAAAGAACCATTCGTCAGAACAGCAACAGGAATTTTTGTGATTTTCTTTATTTCTCTAATAAGAGCGCCAATCTTTGAATTTAAAGTTGGTTCTCCAGAACCAGAAAAAGTTATATAATCTATTCTCTGATGTAAAGAAAGAGCTTTTTCGAGCTGCAAAAATATATCTTTTTCCGGAAAATATTCTTTCCTCTCAATCGTCTTATTTGTTGTTCTCCCAAGCTGACAGTAAATACAATCATATGAACATGTTTTAAAGGGCACAAGGTCTACCCCGAGGGAAAAACCAAGCCTTCTTGAAGGCACAGGTCCATAAATATATTCAGTCATTTTTTAACTCCAAATAACAGAATTTAAATAATAAATCAATGAAAATTTTTGTTTATTTAGATTTTGAAATTTGTTTGGAATTTGAATTCTGGATTTTGAAATTTTCATTATCATATCGAATAATTTTTTGCTTTTAAAAGTATTATATCTCCTTCTTTTACCCCTATATCATGAGCAATAATTGAACATTTTGCTTTTAAAAGGAAGAAAATGGGGTAAGGCTCATCCGAAAGTCCTTCATAATTTCCCTGTCCTTTACTGATAATTAAATCAGAGCTTCGGTATACTTCTAAAAATTCTTCCGAGCAAAACCTTAAAATTGTGCCCGGAGCATCACATCCTGAAGAAATAACCTCAGCTACTTCATGAATTCCTGAAAGATGAGCATCTTCCATAGTAGCATCATTTATAACTGGTTTTTCTCTTACCACATAAATCACTGATCTTCCGAGTTCTTCAATTAAAAGCCGGTCAAAAACTGTTTCTCCAGCGTTATCTGCTAAGTATAAAATCTTTTTTGCCTTTTTCAATATCTCGCAAAATTCTCGATAATGACAAATTTTTAATTCCTGAGTAAGGATTTTGTTAATATCCTCTCTTAATTCAAAATCAGGGTTGGCTCCAAAATCAATAACATTCCCTGCAATTGAAAGTCTTATAGCAGTTAGCAATTTATCTTTTGAAGAATTAATTATTTCTTTCATTTCAGAATATAAAGAGAGAGCCTGCTCTATACATTTCTTCTTGATTTCTCTGTAAGGGTCTATCACCCCTGTCTCTTCTCCTATGACTCGATAAACCTCCCGTCCTATTTCCGGTGGAGTGGCATATTTTGGAATTTTTGGAAATAATAAACTTACTTTATTTAATATATGTCTGATTCTTTCTTCGTCAGAAGTAATGAGTCTTGATGTCTTAAGAGTCTGGCTAAGAAAACATGGAAAACAATCAAGATATGCTCTCATTTTTTACTCCTTTTTGATGCCTCTTTTATAATTTTCCTATGACTTGAAAAGGGAATGCGAGGAAGTTTCTGAATCGGGAAAAATCTGGCGTCTAAACTATCCGAACCTGGAGAAACTTTCCCGGTTACCTGAATTTCATATCCAATAATAAGAACATTTCTATAAAGTTTTGACCTCTGAGAATAAACCCCAATCAATTCAATTCTCTTCCCTCTTAATCCTGTCTCCTCTTCAAGTTCTCTAAGACAGGCTTTTTCCGGAGTTTCTTCAATTTCAATGAACCCGGAAGGCAAAGCCCACTTTCCTTTTCCAGGGTCTACGCCTCTTTTCACCAGAAGAATTTCTCCCTTTTCATTTCTGACAAGTGCAGCTACACTTGGTAAAGGATTCTCATATTTTACCCATCCACATTTAGGACAAATTAATCTCTTTCTTCTTTCCATTTTAGACATTTTCAATCGTTCCGAACATATAGGGCAATAAATAAAATTTTTTCTTTTTCTCATTTTAAATCAGGCTCGTCAAATAAACTATTAAAATACCCGCAGAGAAACTGATCAGGGATGGAAAGGGATGTTTTTTAACTTCTGCTGATGGAATTAATTCTTCCACTGAAATATAAATCATACATCCAGCAGCAAAGGAAAGAGAAATTCCTAAGAAAATTAAATTAGAATCTTTAAATAAATAATATCCTATTATAAAACCAATTAATTCAAAAAGGACGGTGGTCATCACGATTAAAAAGGACTTTAATCGGTTTTTATTTATTCCATATAGAGGAACTATAGTGGCAATATTTTCAGGAAGATCCTGAAGCGCGATTCCCAAGGCAATTATAATCCCTAATTTACTTGTCATTGCGAATCCAATACCTACTGCTAATCCCTCTGGTAAATTATGAAGAGCCATTCCAATAACAAGCATGGTAACTGTTCTTTTTACAACAGGCTTCTCTTTCTTGCATAGTTCAGGATTAATATGAGGAAGTATTTTGTCTATTACACCCATTATTCCAATTCCTACAAATAATCCCACCAAAACATACAAAAAAGTTGTAACTTTTAAAGATTCCGGGATTAATTGAAGAAATGAGATGGAAAGCATCATTGAAGCAGCAAAGGCCAAAGAAAAACGGAGAAAAGAATCAGGAGGCTTTTTTAGAACACCAGCGAGAGAGCCAATAGTCTGCCCCCCAAAAATAAGAAGAAGGACGATTAAAAATGAATCCATAATATTTTAGCTTTTTATTTTATATCTTATCAGGAGAAAAGAAAAGTAATTTGTTTTTAAATTTATTAATAAAAAATAAACTGAATTTCAATATTTTAATCCTTACAAGAATATTTCTTCTTTAGCAGGATTTGGACCTAATTTTTTTATTTTTTCTGAAAATTCAGTAGTTACTCTCGCGAATCTTGGACCTTCTGAAGCAGATACCCAAGAAAGAGCTAAGCGTTCGAAATCAAGACCAAGAGTTTCAAAAACTTTTTGTAATAATACAAATCTTCTACGGGCATAATAATTTCCTTTCTGATAATGGCAATCTCCGGGATGACATCCCATAATTATAACTCCATCAGCTCCTCCCAAAAAGGCTTTTAAAACAAAAAGAGGATTTACTCTTCCAGAACACATAACTCTAACCGCCTTAAGGGAAGAAGGAACATTTAATCTGCTAACTCCCGCAAGGTCAGCCCCTGTATAAGCACACCAATTACAAAGAAAACCTATTATTTTTGGATTATATTCCTTATTCATCTCCATTAGCTCCTTTTGCATTAATATTTATTTTTAATAGATTTATTCTCCTATTTCAGCGAATTCTTCTGTCTTAAATGTTCCGAATGGAATTGATTCTTCAATATCTTTTCCTGGAAGATACTCAAACATTTTCTGAAGGGAATCTCCAACCATAGAAAAAATCATAGATACAGGAATATTTACTGGGCATACATCTGAACACATCCCACAGCCTACACAGGAAACTCCCATATGAACCATTCTTCCTATATGAAAAAACAAAGTGCCGGGGGGGACTCGAATACCTCCTTTTTGATTTAGCTCCATATTATAACTCGAAGGTTTATACTCAAAAATCTTAGACTCAAAATCACATAATGTACAATAACAAATTGGACAAGCATGACTGCAAGCGTGACAGCTTAAACAAGCCGAGAATATTTTTATTAAGGTTTTGAATTCAAGTTTCTCAATTCCCAATTCTTCATAAAGTTTCTTCTTTTGTGTTTTTCTTTTATTCTTCAATTCAGTTATTTCATTCGTGTCCATTTCTTCAAAAACAATATCTCCTGGTGCCTCTTTGGCAAAATTTTCTCCTTTATCCGTGTTCAGAAAAATATTACACTCCTTATCTGTATTTTTCTTTTCTACTATAGCAATCGTCATATCTGCTTGATAAGGAATAAAATGTTCACAAGTCTGGCAGGTTGGTCTAATATTGGAAGAAATATTACCTTTTTTTATACTCTCCCAATATATAGGAAGTAGCTTCTTAACCTCACCATTGACAGCTGATTTTAAAGGGAAAACTCCTCCACATGTTAAGCTTATTAATAAAAAATTTTCCATACTACCTTGAAATCTTTTAACAAGTTCAATAAAACTTCTTATTTCACAAGGTCGAAGAACAGCAGCAACTGTGTCTTTAGTGGCTTCCAGCAATGTAAACGCTGATAAGACTTTTCCAGCATTAACGGGCATTAAAGGAAAAAGAGGCACAGCTTTTTTTAATTCATCAAGATGTGTAATAAGGGAATAGGAAACAGCTCCATTCTCATTAGTTTTCTTTAATGTGAAGATTCCTTTTACTTTTCCACTTTCTAACAAAAATTTGAGAAAGTCATTAATGCCTTCCTCAACACCTTTTTTAATTTTTAATACCTTAGGCATTTTGTGTTTCCTCCCTTGAAATAGTCTTTTTATATTGCATTTCTACTTCTTGAAATTCATCCTCCTGGAAGAATCTTAAAGGAGGTGGTTCTCTTCTATCTCGTCCAGGGACATAGCCAAATGATTTCTGGACTTGATCAGCCACAATACAAAATACTTGGGCTATAGGAATGTTCATTGGACAAGCATCTTCACAAACACCACAAGAAACACAAGATAGCACCATATGAGACATCCGTCCCAAGTGAAAAAGTAAAGTATCCAAAGGAAAACGTAAGGACTTTCTTTCTTTTGCTCTGGTAAGATAAACTTCGGGTGAAAGCCTTAAAGTTTTGGAATCAAAGTAGCATTGGCGACAATAGCAAATAGGACAAACTCTCATACAGTTATGACAATTAATACATTGGTCAAATACAGCAACAAACTTTTTCGGCCCTTCAATCTTTGCTTTTAGCTCTTGAAGAATTTTTTTTCTCTTATTTTCTTTTTTATCTCTTAATTCTTTTTCTTTTATCTCCCAATCCTCTAAAGAATCTTCGGTTGCAATCTCAAGTTTTTCCAAGATTTCTTCTCCTTTGGAGCTTACTGGCATGAGAAAGATTTTTTCTCCATTACCTCCTACAAGTCCTATGTGTATATCAGAAGCAGGTGAATCAATTCCTTCTAATTCAACTGAGGCAGACTGTCGAGAAATAGAAGGTAAGAGTGAAGATAGACTAAACCGGTGGCAAATAATGCAAATAGGCCTTAATGATTCATTTTCTTCCCATGTTTCAAACAAATTGTTAAATCGTTTTGCCATTTCCTTAGGATTACTTATGTAGTCAGACAATGGCATTGCTCCAGGGCAATCAATACTAATAAGAGTAATGTTATTTAGACTGACTTGTTTAAGCTTAAAAAGTTCAATAACTGCTCTAATTTCGCACGGTCTCATGATGGCAGCAATTTGCAAATTCATTTCTCCATGCTTAGTTAAAGTTGACAAGGCTCTTCCACCTTGAACAGATATTACTGGTGGCAAAGGGTTTGCCTCATTGAGCAATGACTTATCTTTTAGTAAAACCCAAACATAGGAATCCGTATCATGAACTTTTACAGGTATAAAAAGAGCATCAAAACACTTCTTCTCCAGTGATTTTCTAAGAAAATCAAGAATTGCTTTATGAATTCCTCCTTCAGCATGAAGGACCGCGCCTTTTTTAGGTTTTTTAAAAAACTCATTTTGAACTGTACTCATTGTTTTCTCCTTCCTCTCAAATATTAGTATATAAAATTATTATCATCGCAATGCTTCAAGAACTTCCCGATATAACTGTGGATAAGTAAAGTGTTTCAATCGAATTGCACCAGAAGGACAACTACCAACACAATTTCCACACCCTCTGCAGATTGCTTCATTAACAACTGAAACGCCTTTAAACTCGTCAAAACTTATAGCACTGTAAAAACACACTGAAAGACAAGTCTGACAGCCTGTACAAAACTCTTCTACTATTTCAGAAACTCTAACTTCTGGTTCTAATTTTTTACCGGGAATAAGACAAGAAAGAATTTTCCCACATGCTGCTTGAGATTGGATGACCGATTCCAAAATATTCTTAGGGCCTGAGGCACAACCTGCAATATAAATGCCCTCAATAGGAGTTGAAACTGGATCAAGTTTCTCATGAATTTCTTTAAAAAATCCTGTTTCATCAAGGGGAATATTCAGTATTTTAGCCAATTTCTCAGTATTTTCCGCTGGTATAATAGCTGGAGATAGCACAACCATATCCACAGAAAGGCTTCCTTTCTTCTCAGTTATAGTTTTATATTCAATATTTATATTGCTGTTACTTTTCTTTATCTGGATTTCATTTGCTTTAATGAAATTAACTCCTTTCTTTTTTACCTCTTCAAAATAATCTTGATCACTCTTATGAGGAAGACAAAGGTCCGAATAGAATTCAAATACATTAACATCCGACAATTTATCTTTAAGAAATTGAGCAAATTTTAGCGAATAGAGACAGCAAACTTTAGAACAATATCCTTTTTCCTTGCGACCAACACAGTGAATAAGAGCCACAGTTTTTGGAGGCTTCCCATTCTTAAGTAGGATTTTATCGGAGGCAATCATTTCTTCGAATTCTAAGGCATTTACCACATTTTCAATAGTTCCATATCCATACTGAGGAGTTTCCTTAGGATCAAATAAACTGAATCCTGTAGCAACAATAATTGCTCCAACTTTAATTTCTTTCTGCTCTAAATCATTGCGATTGCTTTTTATTACAATTTCAAAATTTCCAAAAAATCCGCGTACATTCTCAACCTCGCTTGAGGTTAAAACAACGATATTTTCGTTATTCTCAACTTCTTTAATTTTCTTTTGTAGAAAAGTTAAATCCATTCCTTGATGAGGAAGCAACCCAGAAAGTTTTCTCACTTTTCCACCTAAAACTGATGTTTTTTCCACCAAATAGACCTTTCTCTCTGGACTTGCAAGAGAAAGACTAGCTTCAATACCAGCAATCCCGCCACCAATAATTAACACATTTGGATTGCACTCAAGCTCCTTCTTCTGAAGAGGTTTATGTAAAAGGACTCGATTAATTCCCGCTCGAATATATTTCGTGGCCATACGAGTAGCTTCTTCTTTATTGGATATTATCCAAGCACATTGCTCCCGGATATTAACGAGTTGGAATAAATAAGGATTTAAACCAGCCTTTTCGCATACATTCATGAATGTAATTTCATGTTCTTTCGGAGAACAAGCAGCAATGACAAGGTGAGTTAATTCTTCGTTTTTTATCTCGTCAGCAAGAAATTTCTTGCCTTCATTAGAACAAAGAAGTGGATACTTTTTAACGACTTTAATGTCTTCAATAGATGATAAGTTCTCTAAAATCTCATCTATATTTATTCTATCACGAATATTTGGACCACATTCACAAATATATACTCCAATTTTTTTACTCATTTTTCCTTCCCTCCTTTTAAGTTATTATGGGATTGCGCTCAACTGAGGAGGGATAACACTTTTCCCACCGCAGCTTCAGCTTGAGCAATAGATTCAGAAATATCTTTAGGACCCTCTGCGCACCCAATTACAAAAATACCTTGAACGGAAGTTGTAATCGGAGAAAGACTTTGATTCTGTGTAGAAAAGAAACCTTTTTCATCCACGCTAATGCCAAGAATCTTAGCCAGTTCCTTTGTACCATTTTTTGCAATCATTGCGGGAGAAAGAATAACCATATCTGCATTGAAAACACTTCTCTCGCCATCACCATTTTTATATACGACTTGGATTTTGCCATCCTTTTTTTCTACTCTAATGTCATCACTATAAATGAGTTCTACACCCTTATTCTGTATTTCCTTATAGAATTTCTGATAGGATTTACCAGGAATGCATAAATCAGAATAAAATTCACAAATTTTTGCATCGGGAAGTTTATGCCTAAGATAATGGGAAAATTTTGCAGAATACATACAACAAACTCCAGAACAGTATCCTTTCTCAGCTCGTCCGACACAATGAATAATAGCAACGGATTTTGGAATACTGCCCTCTCTCAATATAATCTTTCCTTCAGTTGGACCATTAGCAGCATTAAGCCTTTCAAACTCCATCGCAGTATAAATATTGCTTGAATCTCCATAACCATATTGGGGAAGTATTTTAACATCTAAAAGATCAAATCCTGTCGCAACTATGATGGCACCCACTTCTAACTCAAGTATTTCATCCTTATCGGAAAAATCAATCGCGTCAAACATGCATGCTTCTTTACATGCTTGACATTCTTGTTTACCACTAAGATATAAACAGTTTTCTGGATCAATAGCAGGAACATTAGGCAAGGCTCCGGGACAAGGAATCGAAATAGCTTTCTTTTTTGAGAGGCATTGTTCAAATTCGTTATACAAGCTGACAGGGCAAGGATCATAGCAGGCACCACAACCAATGCAGTTTGTCAAACTCACATATCTTGCTCTTTTTCTAATACGAACTGAAAATTGTCCAGCAGACCCCGCAATCTTCTCAACTTCACTCAGCAAGAATAACTCAATATTTTCATTCTGAAGAACCTCTTGTTGTTTCGGGGCTACCATACATGTTGAACATTCCATATTGGGAAAAACTTCTTCGTATTTAATTACTTGTCCTCCTATTAATGATTCTTTCTCAACCAGATATACTTTTCGTCCTGCTTCTGCCAATAAAAGACTGGCCTCCATTCCTGCAATACCAGCACCAATAATTAAAACATTAGGATTTTTCATTTTTCCTCTCTCCTTTTCTAATTAAATATTTGGATTATTATGAAAAGGATTAGGTCCCATCTCACTTATATTTTCAGCAAACTTATTAACAACTTCTGCATAGCGTTTACCCTCGGAAGCAGATATCCAAGAAAGTTGAAGCCGTTCCGGCTCTAAATCTAAGGTTTCCATAATTTTCTTTAAAAGAGCAAACCTCCTACGGGCATAATAATTTCCTGTCTCATAGTGACAGTCTCCAGGATGACATCCAGCAATTAGAACACCATCAGCTCCCCAAAGGAAAGCAGTTAGTGCCAAATTTGAATTAACTCGACTGGAACACATTACTCTGACAACGGATAGGTATGGTTTTATTTCTAATTTACTCGAACCTGCAAGATCTGCTGCTGCATAGGAGCACCAATTGCATAAGAAACCTACTAATCTTGGCTTAAATTTTTCACTCATCGTCTTTTATCTCCTTCACATGCATATTTGTTTTATAGGATTATTGTTTGAAGGTAAGGATACCGCAGCATTTAGAACTGTATTTGAGCCTTATATTTTCCGCCTCCCTCGTCTGTACAAAAAAGCAATGTTTTACCTGTTTTCTCAGCCCAAGCTTTGATATCCTTTGGAAACGAGGGACAATCAGCCAGGACTTCGAGAATATCACCTGGCTGCATTTGAGGAGCCATCGCGGCCACCTTTAAAATAGGTTGAGGACATTTAAGTCCGTAGGTATTAAGTGTTTTTATTGCCATTTTTAACCTCCTTAAATTATGATATTGTTTAAAATAATTATTATTCCTTAAAAAGAGAAGGTTATTGTGGCATCTTTAATGGCGTTTATAAATGTAGTTGCTCCAACTATTTCTACGCCTTCTCTGAATTCCTCTTCTTTTATTCCCTTAGCTTCTAATGCCAATTCGCAAACCATTATTTTGCCTCCTAAACTACGCAACCCATTGTATAATTCAACTAAATCTGGGAGCCCTTTAACTTTCATTTGCTCAATCACGCCTTTTACCATAGAAGGGGCACCACCAGGAGTAAAAAATAAAATTACCTCATCCCCGGTAGCTGCTGCTGAAGACCCTAAAATAAAAGGAGGGAAAACATTCCCTGGCTCTGAGCCATTAACTGTAATTGCTACTTTTGCCATTATGAAACCTCCTTATAAAATTAAAATTTTATTATGTTTATGATATGTTTTAAATAGCAACTCACATAATTTTAATTTTTTCATTTTCTTTTTATTTAATGGATTGAAGTATCTTCTTTATTTTCTTCGGCTCTGTTAAAAAGTAACAACGTAAGTTTCCTTTTGGACGAGAATCAACAATTCCACAAAACTTCAATATATTTAGATGCTGAGAAATATTAGGTTGACTCACATTAAGAAGTTCTTGAATATCATTTACACATTTCTCTCCTTCTAATAGTGTTTCTACTATGAGGAGACGAGTCGGATGAGCTAACGCCTTAAAAATTTGAGCACTCTTCTTATAACTTATTTCAGTTTTCATCTGTAAAATAAGTATATAAACATATTCGAATATTGATATATTCTTTTATCACAAATAAACTAGCTATGTCAATAAATTTTTAAATATTATATCAAACTTTTTTATTTTTTAAGTTTACCACCAACGTCCTCTTTCTTGGTAAGTTTTCATAAATCTTTCAATTGAACGGTCATAGGTTCTCTCAACATCATCAGGAAAAAAACAAGCGGGAAGCTCTCCCATACTCCAGTGATACTGGAGACATTCACAGCAAATGCCTTTTCGTGAACAGGGCTCATAAGAGCAATTACATTTCTCAAGATTTTTGTTCACACTACATTCTTTCATCTTACCTCCTTACATAATTTCTTTTTGAGATTAAAGAGGTTAAATATTTCGATAAAATTTACGCCAGGGTTCACGCTTTTTATAAAGATAATCGGAGAGGGCTTTCCGAAGAGTACTTGTTGCTAATAATGCACAATGCTGGTCAGCCTCAGGCAAACCACCTAATGCCTTTAAAAGCTTTTCCTGAGTAATTGTTAAGGCTCCAAGAATATTCTTTCCTTTTGCTAACTCTGTAACCATACTTCCGCATGAAATTGTTGTTCCGCATCCATCAGTCAGGAAGCCACAATCTACAATTTTATCATTTTCAATTTTTAAAAATATCTCCATTGTATCTCCACATGGACCTTTCACTTTTCCATATCCATCTGGGTTTTCAATTTTCTTAAGATTTCTGGGATTCTGCCAGTGTTCAATTACAGTCTCTGAGTATTTCTTCTTTATTTCTTCCATAATTTTCTTTTGAAGTTCGCTGGCAATTTCCTCAAGGGTTTTGCTCATCTCTCTCCCTCCTCTTCGATAAGAGCATTAATTACATTTCTAATTTTCTGCATGGAAAGTGAATATTCTTTTCTGAGTTTTCCCAATCTTCTGGTTAAAGGAATATCCTCAGGAAGCCCCAATCTATCAATGATTTTTTTTGCAGGAATGCCGGTTTTCTCCTGAATATCATAGAGAGTCATCTGCCCAGAAATTTTTATAATTTTTATATAATTCTTGATATTTCTCTGTCTATACCCCTGTTCATATTTTTCCCCATATCCTCTATAAGCCTCTGGATTTTTAGGATAAAAGTACCACAATGAAAAAATTAAAAGAGCAGGTAAAATCAATATAAAAACAACAACCCATATTTTTCCAAAAAGTTTTTCTGTTTTCCCTTTTATCCAGCTCCAGTGAAGTATAATATGAATGATAAAAAAAGTTATAAAGGCTAATGAAAGGTAGAGATGAATGTTTCCCCATTGATGTCTGTGAAGCTGCCATAAGTATTTATCTGCCTCATTGACAGCTGGTCCTTTTGGAATAAAAAACCCCATGAGAATGCCAATGAAAGCAATAGCTGTCAACAGTACAAAAAGAATTATATCTACAACATAATACAGTGTTGTTTTTTTCATTTTCTATAATTACTTTTCACTATCAAACCAATAATTCTAACATATTTTTCCAGATTAGTTGAATTATTTTCGTAATATTATTTGTAGTATATTCAACAACTGGAATTCCCTGGACCATTGATTCTATTATTTCTTCACTATAAGGAATTTTTCCTATCACTGGAATATTCTCCCTATTGCACCAGTCCTCAATTTTGCTTGTGTTATCAATATTCAAATCATATTTATTAATGCAACATACAGCTTTTACTTTAAAGTGTCTTGCAACATTAACTACTCTTTCCATGTCATGAATTCCTGAAAGGGTTGGTTCAGTAACTACCAAAGCTAACTCAACTCCTGATAGAGAAGCAATAACAGGGCAGCCAATTCCTGGTGGTCCATCAATTATTATTAAATTTAAATTATTCTTCTCAGCAATTGAACTCGCATTCTTTCTTACTTCAGTAACCAGCTTACCTGAATTCTCCTCTGCGATTCCAAGTTTTGCATGAACAAAAGGTCCATATTTTGTCTCTGAAATATACCACTCTCCAGAAATATTATCTCGCATTTCAATAGCTTTCTCTGGACAGATATAACTGCAAACAGCACAACCTTCACAGGAAATAGGGTCAACAATTATCAAATTATTTTCTTCTTTTATGGCGTTGAATCTGCATACTTCCCTGCATTCCCCGCATTGAATACACTTTTCCTGAATAATATATGCCTTTTTCCCACCATAAAATTCATGTTTTTCTTTTATATCGGGATGAAGAAGAAGATGTAGATTTGAAGCATCCACATCGCAATCTACCATAACTTTATTAGATGCCAAGGATGCAAAAGAAGCAGTTAGAACAGTTTTACCTGTTCCTCCTTTACCGCTTATAATAACTATTTGTTTAATCATTTTTCTGTATCAGTATTTTAATGTTTTTATATAATTCAATAAATTTTTCCTTCCATTCAGGCTTCTCAGATACGAAGGGAACTCCTTTGGAATAAGCAATGGCTATTTCTTTATCCATAGGTATTGACATAAGAACAGGAATCTTTTCTTCTATGCAATATTCTTCAACTTTTTTATCTCCTATATCAGCTCTATTAATAATTACTCCAAAGGGAATTCTTAATTTTCTTACTACACCTACTGCAAGTTTTAAATCATTAAGACCAAAAGGAGTAGGCTCGGTTACCAGAATACAAAAATCGCTCTCTTTTATTGATTCAATCATTGGGCAGGAGGTACCCGGGGGAGCATCTGCAATTATTATGCGAGTAGGATTAATACATCTTTTTACTTCTCTGATTAAAGGAGTGGGCATGGGCTCTCCGATATTCAATTTACCATGAACAAATTGAATACTATTCACCATGCCAAATTCTCTTATTCCTATAATCCTGTTTTTTTCTGTAATCGCTTTTTCAGGACAGAGTAAGGCACATCCACCACATCCATGACAAAGTTCCGGGAAAATCAGAACATTCTGTTTTGTTACTGCAATTGCATTATAAGCACAAACTTCGGCACACTTTCCACAGTAAGTACATTTCCTTTCATCCACTTCAGGCACAGGAATACCAATATCTGTATGAAAGGATATATTCGGTTTCAAGAAAAAATGAGCATTAGGTTCTTCCACATCACAATCAAGAAATTGGACAGGATAGGATTCACACAAGGATAGAGCAAAATTTACAGCAATTGTGGTCTTCCCTGTTCCTCCTTTTCCACTTGCAATAGAGATAATCATTTTATCTCTATAACCTTCCCCGCACCAGCTTTTATGAAATTTTCACCGTATTCTTTCTCGAAAAGGATTATCGTTTCTTTGCCAGAACAATGACATGGGGCTGCCTTTTGAACCCCGAGGTCTTTAAAGTCATATATAACCTTTTCTATTTCTCGTTTTGAGAAACCCGCCATATGAAAACCTCCCAAGACCAGATATACATTTCCCTTAACCACTTCTTTGGCTTTTGATACGATTAATGTAATTCCTGGATGAGCACAACCTGTTATAACAATCAATCCTTTTCCTGTCTTTAAAATAAGAGATTGTTCTTTTATCCAGGTCCCGAGAACTCCCGTGGTATAAACATTTTCAATAATTTGCTGTGGACCTTTAACTTCCCGAAGAATTGCTCCTTTCTCTTTAATTTTATCTTTAAATTTTGTGGAGAAAGTCTCAGGAACCCATACTTCTACTTTATTATTTATATTTAAAAATCCTTCGAGTCCTCCTGTGTGATCACCGTGAGCATGTGAAAGGAAGATTATGTCAATTTCAGCTGGGTCAATTTCTAATTTCTTCATATTGGAAAGAAGAGTTTCACTACTCCCACCGGTATCAAATAATATTGCTTTTTCAAAACCGCGTATCAAACAGGAAAAACCCCATTCCGTCTTCAATTCTTCATTGAAAGGATTATTGTCATAAACAATAATAATCTCTGGATTTTTATTTTTCTTCATTCTTATTACTCCTAAAAAAGAAATTAAAATTATAAAATTTATTAGAAAAAACTTGAGATTATCTCTCATTTTCTTGACGCCAACTCATTAATTTTTTTATTTAACCTGTTTATTTTATGTTTTAAATTTTGAATTCTTTCTTTTAAATCATCTATTTCTGAATAAGATACAAATTCAACTGCTCCTAAGGGACAAACAGATAAACATGTTCCACATTTAATACATCTTGAAACATCTATGAAAGCTTTTTTATTGATAAGAGAAATGGCACCAGTAGGACAATACTGAACACATAGCCCGCATCCCCTACAATTTCTGTTTACTCTGTACATTCATCAATCCCTTTTACAAATTCCATCTGATGAGCAAGGTGGAGTATCACATCTCTCTGTTCTTCCACAGCAGGTTGTCCCACTTTGAGTGGATTCACCCATCATTACTGCACCAGGAATGGATAGTAATTTCTCTAATTCACTTGAACCACAACTTGGACAATTTGGTTTTTCTTCAATAGTCTTTTGAAAGATTTCTATTATTTTCCCACAATTTTTACATTTGTACTCATAAATGGGCATCTCCCTTCCCTCCTAAAAACTAAAAAGTAAAAATTAATTTACATTTTTATTCCCTTATCATTCTCGTTCCACACTTTGGACAGGAAACCTGATTACAGGGAACTCCTCTCTGATGAGGAACTCTTGTACCACAGGAGGGACATACACAATAGCCTCCTAACCCTAAACCTCCTCCTCTTCCTCTTCCATATCCTTGTCCTCTTCCTTGTCCCCAGCCACCTCCAGAGCCTTTACCTGCTGGTCCCATACCATTTCCTCTTGGCATTCTGAACCTCCTTATAAGTTTAATATTTTGTTATCATTAGTTATAGGTTTCCATTATTTTTTTATCTTCTTGTATTAAATCTCTAGCAATCTCTTCCATTTTCATTTTTTTCCAGAAAGAAAGTTTCTGATGAGTTTCAAAATACTTTAATGGTATTGGATGAGTCCCAATAACTACAGGCAATTTGTATCGAGTTTCTATATATTCTTTAAAATGTCTTATACGAGGACAAGGAGGATAACCAACAACTAATCCTGTAGCAAGATGAATTACTTCTGCCCCGTTTTTTTTCATTTCTTCTGGAACATATTCAACATTTCCTCCTGGGCAACCTCCACAATAAGAATATCCCACTATTTCTACTTCTTCATCCTTGGAATAAATTGAAAATCCACCGACTCTTTCTTTCAAAGCTCGAAAACATTTACCTCCACTGCAATTTTGGTATCTTGCGCAAATAATTATTCCTATTTTTTTCATCAATTCCTCCTTTTATTTAATGTATCGTGTTTTCCGGATAACTTTCTCTCAAGCCAGCTTC
>CAZWBN010000002.1:0-29223 GCA_964632095.1 uncultured Clostridia bacterium
CCAGTTTTTCAAGAATATCCTTCAATTGATTTTTCATACCTGAATTCTATCAGAAGTTCCTCTAACTATTCAAGTTAACGAAAACAAATTCATTCGGTTTTATTGACATTTTAACTTTAATTTTTAATAATATGGAGGAAATGTATTTTTGTTATAATTGCAGAAAAAAAATAAATATAAATTTTCCTCTTAAAAAAAATGCGGTTTGCCCGGAATGTGGCGCTTTCTTAAGAGTATGTCTTAACTGTAAATTTTATTCCCATTTTGCTCCCCATGAATGTAAAGAACCCGCTGCTCCAATAATTCCAGATAAAGAAAAACCAAATTCATGTCAATTCTTCGAATTTTTAGAACAGGAAGAGGAAAACCAGAAAGTCAAAGAAAAAGCTATTAAAGAATGGGAAGAACTTTTTAAAAAGGGTTAATCTTCTATAATATGAGTTCTTCTTAAAAAGAAATTTTTTGCGACCTGAAAATCAGAATGAATCTGTTCTACAAGCTTTTGAGGGTTATCAAATTTCATTTCTTCTCTGATCTTTTTTAAAAAATAAATTTTTAATCTCTTACCATAAATATTTTTATCAAAATTAAAAAGGTGCACCTCAATATTTAAATTTTTCTGTCCAAAAGTGGGGCAAAAACCAATATTAGTTACAGATTGATAGAATTTATCATCCAATTTTGTGGAGGAAATAAAAACCCCGGGTGGCAGTATCTCATTATACGGAGAAATGTTTGCTGTAGGAATACCAAGCTCCTTTCCCCTTGAATGTCCTTTAATAACTTCTCCTTCTATTGAATAGTAACGCCCCAAAAGGAGATTCGCCTCTTCTACTTCTCCTTTTAATAAAAGTTTTCTTATTATACTACTGCTTACTTTTTTCCCATTTTTCTCAATTAATGGAAAAGAATTTACCTTAAAACCAAATGACTTCGACATTTTCTTTAGAATATTAATATCTCCTTTTCTATCTCTTCCGAAGCGGAAATTCTCTCCAATAAATATTTCTTCAACTTTTAATTTATCCACTAAAACCTTTTCAACAAATTCTCCGGGTGTTAAAGAATATATCTGTTTTGTAGAATCGATTACAACCGTTTTATCTATCCCGAATTTCCTGATTGTTTCCAGTCTCTGATTAAGAGTTTGTATTAATAGAACAGGTTTTTTATGAAGGAGTTTGTCCGGATGTTCTGAAAATGTAAGAACCATTGAAATTAAATGATTTTCTTTAGCCTTTTCTTTTAAAGAATATAAAATTTTTTGATGACCTAAATGAACCCCGTCAAAAACACCTATGGTCAGTAAAGTTTTTGAAGTGAGAGAGGAAAGATTTTCGAGACCATAAATTATCTCCATTTTAAAGCTTTATAATATTAGCTTTTTTCAGGTAGAGCATCTTCAACTGATATATACTGGACTCCAGAAAGTCTTTCTCCTTTTCTTCCAGGTTGCCCTCGGTCTTTTTCTTCAGTAAATCAAGCAAATCAATTAGTCTTTTTGCAAATTCAAGATTTTTTTCCTTTTTTTTGCTTATAGGATCTTCTACTTCGCCGAGCTTCACAAGAGCTTGAGTGTAAAAAGGTAAAACCAAGGAGGTAAAATCAACAAGCGGAAGGAGTTCTTTCTCTTTATCCTTTTCCTTCATTTCTTATTATTTGATTTTTTAATGCTAATGGGATAAAACTTAATATCTGAGGAAAATAATATTATCACTAATTCATAAAATATTCAAGAAAAGGTTTAGAAATGGAAATAGGAGAAAAATTTGAACAATTAGTAAATATTCTAAAAAAACTCCGAAGCAAAGAAGGATGTCCATGGGACAGAGAGCAGACTGAAGAGACAATTATTAATTATTTTTTAGAAGAAGTTTATGAAGTAATAGATGCTGTTCTTCAAGGAAATATTGAAGGTATTAAGGAAGAACTTGGAGATGTTTTAATGGAAGTTGTGTTTTTAGCTCAAATATACAGTGAAAAGAATAAATTCAATATTTTGGATTCTCTTTCCTCAATTGTAGACAAAATGATCCGGCGCCACCCTCATGTTTTTGGCTCTGAAAATATTAAAACTTCACAGGAAGTTATTAAAAACTGGGAAAGGATAAAAAGGGAAGAAAAAAAAGAGTCGGATTTTAATAAACTGTCTTCATTCCCTGCCCTTTTTCAGGCATATGAAATTGGAAGAAGAGCGTCAAAACATGGCTTTGACTGGACAAAAGCTAAGGAAGCATTGGAAAAAATAAAAGAAGAAATTAAAGAATTAGAAACAGGAATAGAAAATAGGAAGAAAGAAGAAATAGAAGAGGAAATTGGAGATTTACTCTTTTCCATAGTAAATGTGTCTCGATTACTGGGAATAAATCCTGAATTTGCACTACGAAAAACGAACCGTAAATTTATTAAGCGGTTTAAGTATATGGAGGAAAAACTAAGGAAAGAAGGTAAAGAATTTTCCGATGTTGACCTTGATTACTTAGATAAAATATGGGATGAAGCGAAAAAGAAATGACTTAATTTTCAGCTTTTTTCCCTTTTAACTCCATTTTTCTTTTTATTAAACTAGCTTTTATAAACTCATCGATATCACCATCAAGGACTCTATTAACATCGCCTGTCTCAATATTTGTTCTTAAGTCTTTTATTAACTGATAGGGTTGAAGAACATAAGAACGAATTTGATTGCCCCAAGCAATTTCTGTCTTTGATTTCTCAATTTCCTTCAATTTTTCTTCTTGTTTCCTTTTCTCATATTCATAGAGACGAGATTTAAGAATTTTCAAAGCAGTTTCCTTATTCTGATGTTGAGATCTTTCATTCTGGCATTGAACAACTATTCCTGTTGGAATATGAGTAATTCTGACCGCAGAATCAGTAACATTTACATGTTGACCACCATGTCCACTTGCCCGGAAAGTCTCAATTTTCAAATCTTCTGGTTTTATTTTGATTTCTATTTCTTCATCAATTTCAGGATAAACAAATACTGCTGCAAATGAAGTATGCCTCCTTCTATTTGCATCAAAAGGAGAAATCCTTACTAAACGATGCACTCCTGATTCTTGAGATAAATAACCGTAGGCATAATCTCCTTCTATTCTCACAGTAACACTTTTTATTCCTGCTTCATCTCCAGGTAAATAATCAACTATTTCTGTCTTGAATCCCTTCCTTTCCGCCCATCGAAGATACATCCTTAAAAGCATTTGAGCCCAATCTTGAGACTCGGTGCCTCCAGCTCCAGGATGAATGGTCAGAATAGCATTTTTTGGGTCATCTTTATCCACAAAAAGAGTTTTCATTTCTAATTCATTTATGGTCTTCTCAATGAAGTCCAGAGTTTCCTTTACTTCTTCCTCTACATTCTCACCTTCCTCAATTAATTCAATTAAAACCTCTATTTCTTCCTTTTTTCTTTCAAGTTTGTTTATTTGATTAATATCTTCTTCTAAAATTTTCTTTCTTTTGGAAAGTTGAGCAGATTTTTGAGGATCTTTCCAAATATCCGGATTGGAAAGTTCTTTTTCAAGAGTTTTAATCTCTCTTTTCTTTTTATCTACTTCAAAGAAAACCTCTTATTTCCGATAATTTTTCCTCAATATTTTTCAATTTGCTTTTTAATTCAGTTACATCCATCTCGACTTTATTATATATGATTTTATTTTAAATTCAAATTTCTCCAATCCAATTAATTTAAAATCTTAAAACTTTTTTTTAATAGAACTCCGATAAATAATAGAATCGAAACTCCAATACAAATAAAGGCAAAACAATCGCCATATTTTGTATAAAAAGTTTTTATGTTTAAAGAATAAATATTTGCCACCAAAAAAGTTTTTGTCATTAATTCTGATTTTTTTATTATTCTTCCGTACGGGTCAATAATTCCACTTATTCCAGTTGTAGCAGACCTCACTAAATATCTTCTGTTTTCCACTGCTCGTAAAACTGCCATTGAAAAATGCTGGTAAGGGGCAGAGCTCCTTCCGTACCAACCATCATTGGTTATTGTTACCAGAAAATTAGCTCCTTCTTTCACAAATTTGCGGACAAGGTCTGGGAAAATTATTTCGTAACAAATTGGGGAACCAAATTTGTAACTATTAAATTTATGAAGAACAATCTTTTTTCCAGAAGTAAGCTCACCAATTGCATGGGATATTTTTTCCACGAAAAATAGTATCTTTTTAAAAGGTACATATTCACCAAAAGGAACAAGATGAATTTTTGAATATCGAGAAAGAATTCCTTTTTCAGATAAGAGTAAAGCAGAATTGTAATAATTTATTTCTCCATTTTTCTCTTCCGTTTCAATTGAACCAATAAGAATATAAATTTTCTCCCTCTGGCATAAATCAATTAAACCTTTTTTAAAATAAAATTGGATAGGCTCAGGACAGGTCAAACAAAAGGGAACCGTAAATTCAGGCCACACAACTAATTCTGCTCCCAGTGAGGAAGCCTTTTCCGTAAGTATTAAATGTTCATCAAAAAGGTTTAATATCTCTTTTGTTGTGAGTTCCTGCCAGTTTATTTCTGACGGAACATTTCCCTGAATAATGCCTGCTTTTAATGCCCTTCCTTTTTTAAAAGGGATTCTCAAACAATAAAATCCATATGAATAAACAATAGCAATAATAATTATTGCAATTATAAAAGGCTTTCGTTTTTTTTCTTTTATACTTAGAACAAAAAAACTATTAAAAAGCAATATAATAAAAGATATTCCGTATACCCCGCTAATGGATGCCACTTGAATTAGATATAAATTCTTATATTGAGCATAGCCAATTAAACACCATGGAAATCCAGTGAGAAAATAAGTAAGCAAATATTCTAAGGAAACCCAAATGAATGGGGCTAAAATATAACCAAATTTAGAGGAAAAGGAATTGAAAATGGCAAATAACCATGAAAAGGAACCCCAGAAAAGTGCGAGTATGGAGACAAATAAAATGAAAATCAAAAGACTGAAGATATATGGAACATTGCCATAATGAACTGGCACTGCAGGAATCCAATAGATTAATAGAGCATAATGAGAAAATCCTGCAATAAATCCGAGTAAGAAAGCTTTCTTTAAATTCTTTTTATATAATACAAACAACAAAGGTATGAAAGAAACCCAGATTAAAAAAGATAAAGAAAATTTCGGGAAAGAAAGTGCAGTTAATAAACCACTACTTACGGCTAAAAATATTTCTTTTAAATTAAGCCTCAATTATTATTGTTTCACAATAAGAAATTTCTTCTTCTCCATAGATTCCAATTTTTCTTTTATCCTTACAGCCTCTTCCTGAGAATTAAATCCTCCTATTCTCACCCTGTATATTGGCGACTTATCTCCAACAAATGGTTCAAGAACAAAAGCATTATATCCTAATTCAATAAATTTATTTGCAACCGTGCTTGCTCGTGCACGACTTGTAAATGCTCCAACCTGAATATAATATAAATTCTCCTGCTTCAAAGGTAGGTTGATTTCAGATTTCTCAGGTTTAGTTTTCTCTGAAATTTTCTTCTCCTGAATGGTCTTTTTAGTGAACTTCTCGGTTTTTCCCTCAGAGACAATTTCTCGAGGAACTCTTTGAAGTTGAGCTTGTTTTTTCCCAACAGAAATTCCAAGAAGAAATATAATAACTCCCATAATAATGAGACCCAGAAAAATAATAATAAGCTGAATCGGGGAAACCTTTATTTCTCTATATTCCTGTTCAGTCATTTTCTTTTTGGTCGAGTTTCCATAAACGCTTGAAAAAGCTCAATAGGTATTGGAAAGATAAGAGTGGAATTTTTCTCTGTAGAAATTTCAGTGAGGGTCTGAAGATATCTCAATTGAAGAGTTGTTGGATTTTTGGATATTACTTCTGCTGCTTCAGCTAAGGTTCGAGAAGCTTTTAATTCACCCTCAGCATGAATAATTTTTGCTCTTTTCTCTCTTTCCGCTTCAGCCTGGCGAGCTATAGCTCTTACCATTTCCTGAGGCAAATCAACATGCTTAATTTCAACCATTATCACTTTAATTCCCCATGGGTCAGTGTGAACATCAATATATTCTTGAAGCTGGGCATTTAATTTTTCTCTTTCTGCAAGTAATTCATCTAACTCAACCTGACCCAATACGCTTCTTAAAGTTGTCTGGGAAAGCTGAGAAGTTGCGTAAAAATAATCTTGAACTTCAATAATTGCCTTTAAAGGATCCATCACCCTAAAATAAACAACTGCATTAACTTTAACTGAGACATTATCTCTTGTAATCACATCCTGTGGAGGAATATCCAGTACTATTGTCCTTAAACTTACCTTCACCATTCGGTCAATGGGTGGAAATATTAAAAATAAGCCCGGTCCTTTTGGCTTTGGAAGGACCCGACCTAACCTAAACACCACTCCCCTCTGATATTCCTTCAAAATCTTTATGCAACTCAAAAGATAAATAAATACCAGAATTAAAATAATTATTGGAAAACTTAACATAAATAAACCTCCTTTTTATTTTTCAAATCATGGAATTCAAATTAATCATTCATTTTTTCATCATTATTTATCTTAATCACTTCCAAAGTAAGTCCTTTATTCACTCTTATTACTTTAATCTTTGAGCCTTTTGGAATTTTCTCTTTTGAACAAGCTTTCCATATTTCTCCATGCACAAAAACTTTGCCTTCGTATTCAATGTCAGTAAACGCTTTTCCAATTTCTCCAACCATTCCTTCCGGTCCAGTATAAACCTTATTGAGATGGGCTCTTATTGCGAGAAAAATTAGAAATATAAAAATCAAAGAAACACCGATTACTACGGGAATTATAAAAGTTAGTCCGGGTTTCAATTCTGGAATAGGCGAACGAATAAGCATTATTGAGCCAAGAGCTAAAGAAGCAATGCCCCCTAAGGTCAGAAAGCCGTAACTTTGTATTTTTATTTCCAAGATAAACAATACAATTGCAAGGAGAATGAGAAGAAGTCCTACATAATTAATAGGTAAAATCTGAAAGGCAAAAAAAGCTAAAAGCAAACACACACCCCCAAATACACCAGGAAAAATTGCTCCCGGGTTTGCTAATTCAAAGTAAATTCCAAGCAAACCAAGCATTAAAAGGATATATGCAAGGTTTGGATTGGAAATTATATTTAAAAATTTCTGGCGATTGGACATAGGCACAAAAACTATTTCCTCTTCTTTTAATTTAAGAATAATCTCTTCCCCATTAAACTTTTTTATTTTTTTCCCATCAAGAGAGCTTACAATTTCTTGTTCATTCTTTGCTACAAGGTCAATAAGACCTCCTTTTAATGCCTCTTCCTCGGTATATGACAGACTCTTTCTAACCGCTTCCTCTGCCATCTTAACATTTCTTCCTCTCCTTGAGGCTAAGGATTTTATATACGAAGCAGCATCATGAGTTATTTTTTCTGTCATGGTTTTATCACCCTTTTCTCCACCTGTTCCAATAAGAACAGGGTGTGCTGCTCCAGTATTCGTACCAGGAGCCATAATTGCTATATCACTTGCTATAAGAATGAAAAAACCAGCTGATGCAGCTCTCGCCCCACTTGGACTTACATAAGTTGCTACTGGAATTTTAGAATTAATTATTTTTTCAATAATTTTCCTCATAGACTCATCAAGTCCACCTGGAGTATTCATCTTGATGATTAGTAATGAAGCATTTTCCTTTTCTCCCTTTTCAATTGTCTTGGTTACATATTCAGCTGTTATTATATGAATGGGACCTTTAATTTCAATCTCTAAAATAGCAGAATTCAATGAAGAAGAAATTATGCTAATACAGAGGAAAATTAATATTCTTTTAAACATACTGTTTAAATTATAAGTATTGAACATATTCAAGTCAACAAAATAAATAATTTATTTCTTGACATTTTATTTTTTATTATTTAAAAATTAACTATAAAAAATCTATTGAGGAGAACAAGATGATAAAAGCAGACATTGCTAAAATAATTGAAGAAAATTCTGAATTTAATAGAACTGATTCATTATTAATTGTTAAAACCATAATTAAATTATTAAGGGATGCATTGGCAAGAGGGGAAAAAATTGAGATAAGAGGCTTCGGAAGTTTTAAAGTGGTTCCCAAGAAAACAGGTTATGGAAGAGATATCAGAAGAAACATCCAAATAGAGATTAAAAAGGGAAAAAGAATAAAGTTTAGACCGGGACAGGATTTAAAGAAGATTTAATCATGCCCCCAATTAAACAACTTCAGGAAAATATAATCGCTCATTGCCCTATTATATATCTTCTTTCATGGGAAGAAAACAGAGTTGAGAAAGTACTGAAAGAAATACTCTCCAGGCTTTTTCCTGAAATATCTTTTTATACCTGGACCATCTCTGAGGGTCTAAAAAAAGACGATAACATAATTCCTGAAACAACTGACCCTCTTCAGGCACTAAGTTATATTATAGCTTCTCAGGAAGATAGTGCTTTTTTAATGAAAGATCTTCACCCTTTTATTCGGACAGACCCAAAGGTAGTCAGGAAATTAAGAGATTTATATTATAATTTAAAAGACAAGAACAAATTCCTTTTCCTTCTATCCCCTTTTCTCTATCTTCCCCAAGAATTAAAAAAGGAAATCGAAGTTATAAATTTTGGTTTGCCAGATTTAAGTGAACTCGAAGTCCTGCTTGATAAAATACTTACAGAGATAGTTCAAAAAGGTGTATATATCAATCTCACTGAAAAAGACAAAAAAGATTTAGTTATTGCTGTTCAGGGGCTTACTTATGATGAAGCACAAAGAGCTTATTTAAAGGCATTTCATAATAAAGATGTGATTGATAGATCACTTCTTGAAATTCTCCATGAGGAAAAGAAACAACTGATATTGAAAGAAGGAGTTTTAGAATTTGTTCCTCAAAAAATAGGGATTAATGATATAGGAGGTCTTGATATCCTAAAAGATTGGTTGAAAAAGAGAGAAAAGGCTTTTACTCCGGAAGCGCAGAAGTTTGGTTTAACCCCTCCTCGAGGTTTACTCGTTATGGGAGTTAGTGGATGTGGAAAAAGTGTATCTATAAAAGCAATATCATCTCTGTGGAACCTTCCTCTTTTCCGACTTGATATGAATTTAGTTTATTCAGGAATAGCTGGTATTCCTGAAGAAGCCTTTATTCGAGCATTAAATACAATAGATTCTGTAGCTCCCGCAATTTTATGGATAGATGAAATTGAAAGTGGAATTAACTATAAACAAACAGAAGGCTCAGCATCTCGAATTTTTGGATATTTTTTAACCTGGATGCAGGAACATGACTCTCAAGTATTTGTGGGAGCCACAGCTAATAGAATTGACCTCCTACCAGCAGAGCTTTTACGCAGAGGAAGATTTGACCAAATCTTTTTCATTGATCTTCCAACTGAAGAAGAAAGGGAAGAAATTTTCAGAATACATCTGGCGAAAAGAAATAACGATATCTCAAAATTTGATTTGAATCAACTGGCTAAAATAGCAAAGGGATGGAGTGGAGCTGAGATTGAGCAAGCAATAATCTCTGCTATGTATGAAGCCTTCAACCAGGGTCGTCCACTTAATGAAGATGATCTATTTAAAGTTTTTTCCCGCACAGTACCTCTTTCTACCACTATGGCAGAACAGATTAAAAAAATAAAAACATGGGCTCATGGAAGAGCTGTAAGAGCCTCGTCAAAAACAGAGAATTAAGGTGAAAAAAGAAAAATTACCTTTAATTTTGATTACTTTATTCGTTTTTATTGGTTTTTCTTTTATAATAGGCATGATGATAGCTGATACTACAGATGTGGTAAAGAAAAATTCTTTAGAAGTAAGATACAAACATGACAAAGACCATCCTGAAAATCAAGAGAAATTTATTTACTTAGAGGCTTATTCTAAATCGGGAATTAGAAAAATCTCTTTAAATTATAGACTCCCGGACGGGAGTTTTAAAATAATCCCCTTTACTCGATTTAAAGACACACCTTATTTCACAGCAATAGTCCCAGGAGATGCAAGAGGGAAAAGAAATTACTTTTATATATCTGCAGAGGACAATGAAGGTAATAAAGTAATTCTTCCGAAACAGAAAAATACAGGAAAAATAAAATTATATCAATTACGCTCAGAAGGTAAACCTTCTTTTCTTTTAAAACTCTTACACATAATGTTGATGTTAACCGCCTTGATTATCCTTATACACGCCCTGTATTATTCTGCTTCATTTTTGCAAAATAAAAATGAAGATATTCCTTTAAAATTAAAAAATTTAATTTTATGGGGCATAATAACCTTTTTCGTAACCGGCTTCCCTATTGGTTGGATTATAGAATATCAGGTTCTTGGCAATTTTTGGGAAGGCATTCCATTTGGATGGGATATCACTGACAATAAAACCCTTCTGATTTTAATTTACTGGTTAGCTATTTTCATTCCTTATAGATTAAAGAAAATATCTCCGTCGACGATGTCAAAATTAATTATTTTTGGAACAATATTTACATTGGTACTGTTTATTATCCCCCATAGTATCTAAAAATCTATGAGTAAATACAGAGAAAAACCGATTTCTCCAAAGGGAATTAAAACTTATTCACTTCATGAGAGAAAAAGTAAAGTTGAAGTTAAAAATTTTGCAAAAATTGTTAAAAAAAATTGCGATTTAAAAACTTTTATTAATTCTTTTTCAGATATTCTCGCAGGAAAAGAATTTAAGGACTTAATACAGAAGGTTATTAAAGCTAAAAAGAATCAAAAAGCCCTTATATGGGGAATTGGTGCGCATGTTATAAAAGTTGGTCTTTCTCCGATATTAATTGACCTAATGAAAGAAGGCTTTATAACAGCTTTAGCCTTAAATGGAGCTGGTATTATACACGATTTTGAAATTGCTTTTGCTGGAAAAACATCAGAGGATGTGGAATCTCAGTTAAAGAATGGTTCCTTTGGCATGGCTCGAGAAACAGGTGAATTTCTTAATAACGCCATTAATGAGGGAATAAAAGAAAAAATAGGAATAGGTGAAGCAGTAGGAAAATTCTTATGTTCTTCAGAATATCCTCATATTAATAAGAGCTTATTAGCTACTGCTTATAAATTAAATATTCCAGTAACAGTTCATGTTGCAATAGGAACGGATATAATACATTTTCATCCACAAATTCAAGGGAAAGCTCTCGGTGAAGCATCTCTTAAAGACTTCTTTCTTTTTGCTTCTATTTTAAAGAAACTGGAAGGTGGTGGGTTCTTCTTTAATATCGGTTCTGCAGTAATTTTACCAGAAGTCTTTTTAAAAGCTCTAACAATGATACGAAATCTCGGCTTTAAAGTGGAAAATTTTTATACTGCAGTATTTGATTTCAATTATCAGTACCGTCCATTACAAAATGTGGTAAAAAGACCAATTTCAGAAAAAGGAAAAGGCTATTATTTTATAGGACATCACGAGATAATGATACCTCTTTTAGCGGGTGCTTTAAAAACCTATTCTTAATCATATAACCTTCTCGAGTGAACTATAATAGCTCAATAAATTTTAATATTCCACTTGACCAGAAAACTGTATTTTCATACTTTATATTTAAAATGGAAATAGGTCAATTTTTCTTTATTAGTTTCGAAGGCATTAAAGCTGACAAGACCTTGCTTTCTTTTTTAAATAAAATAAAACCAGGAGGTATTATATTTTTTACACGGAACATAATAACTCCCAAGCAGACTTATGAGCTTATAAAAAAAATAGTCAATGAATTAGACTATTGTCCCTTTCTTGGGATTGATTTAGAAGGAGGAAAAGTGAATCGTCTTAAAAATATATTTCCTCCTCTTCCCTCTTTTTCAGACTTAGGAAAAATAAAAAATCATAAAATGATTCAGAAACATGCTGAATTAAGTGCAAGAGCTATGGAAATTTTTGGATTTAATGTAAATTTTTCTCCTGTGATAGATTTGGATTTCGGCTATCAAAATGGATTAGAAACCAGAACATTGGGCCGAGAACCTGAACTTGTTACTTCCTTAGCGAAAATTTATCTTAAAACATTCGAACGCTTTAAAATCCTCACTACTTTAAAACATTTTCCTGGATTAGGGAGAGCAAAGTTTGATACCCATTTTTATTTACCTACAATTGAGACTTCTTTTTCTGAATTAGAAAAAGAAGATTTACTTCCCTTTAAAAAACTGAAAAACTTATCTCCATTTATAATGGTCAATCACGCTCATTATACATGCTTTGAATCCAATATTTTACCTTCTTCCCTCTCTTCTACTGTTATTCAAAGTTTATTAAAAGACAGATTAGGTTACAAAGGAATAGTAATAACTGACGACTTAGCAATGAAAGCAATTGAAAAATATGAAAACGCCTCTCTAAAGGCTTTTAGAGCAGGAGCTGATATGATTTTATTGTGTAATCAACCTTCGGAAATTGAAAAAAATTTTAAAAAATTTAAAAATGAATATTATAAACAGAAAATTTCAGAAAATAGATTAAAACAGTCATCAGAAAGAATAAATGCAGTGAAATCTCTTGTTAATCCTCCTCCTGATTCTTTCGACGCTGAGATCATAGATTCTATTGCGAGGGAATTTGAAATCTATTACAGTAAGGTTATGAAATATTCAGATTAAATTTGCTTTTATGTTCCATATAATTTACAATAATTTCGATTTTCAAAAATGAATAAAGACAAAAAAATATCACGTTCTAATTTTATATATGAAAAGACTCCTTTAATTTCTGAAGAAGAAATTTATTCTCAATTAGCAGAAAAAAAGGGGTCAATTCTATTCCTTGGCAGATATACGCTGGAAGAGGTAATCGCTGTTCTGAGAAAAAGAAATCTTATTCGCTATGCAGAAGAAAGAGGGCTTGTACCATTAATTTATGAGTTGGACTCAAAGGATTACCCCACCCAAAGATTTAGAATATTCTTTAAAAAAAAGGAACCTGATTTCCTTCTCGTTGACCTTAAAATCAGGGAAGGAAAAATGCAAATTAAAAAAAGCCTTTCTTTCTTTCCCTCCAAAAAAGAATACGATTTTCTTATAATTGAATGGCTAACTCTACAAAATCCATTAGCTGAATTTACTTCTCAGAAACCAAGATTACCCGGACAAATCTTCCCGGGTCTTGGTTTATTGAAAAAAACCTTTGATATTTTTATTTATTTAGCAAGATTGATGAAAAAGGACGGAGTACTGGTCTATCCATGGTATTTTCACAATGCTTTAATTTATTCTGATTATCTATATTTCTTTAATCCTTACAAACAAGGCGAGGTATTAGCAATTAAAGAAAACTTTCCGAATCTGGATTTATATAAACTCGCCTGGATAATTTATCTGGGATGTCTGAAATATAGGAAAAATAAGAAAAATTACGAATGGTTTGCAGAAGAACAAATTTTTCCTTTGAAAAAAGAATTAAAAAAATATTTTGAATCAAAAAATTATAATAGAACTGTAAACAAAATAAGAAAAAAACTTAAATTCTATGTAGATTGGGAGTGTTTTGAAAAAAAACTCAAATTTGAGGTCGACCAATACTGATATATATGAAACCAAATTCTTTCATTTCCTGAGGGTCATATAGATTCCTCCCATCAAAAATAACGCTTTCTTTCATCAATTTTTTCATTAATTCAAAATCTGGTCTTCGAAAAACTTTCCATTCAGTTAAAATCAAAAGGCAATTTGCATTTTCAAGAGCACTATAATGATCTTTCATGTATACTATTTTTTTCTCTTTTCCAAAACATTTTTTTATATTATCCATTGCAGCTGGGTCATAAACTTTTATTTCTTTAACCTTCCTTCTAAGAAGTTCTTTTATAGTAACAATGGATGGAGCCTCTCTTACATCATCGGTCTCGGGTTTAAAGGATAATCCCCAGATAGCTATTATTAGATTCTCAAATTTATTTGAGTAAAATTCCTCCATTTTCTTTACTAATATTTTCTTTTGCTCCTCATTAACCTTTTCAACAGCTTCTAAAATTCTCATTGTATAATCATTCTCATGCCCCATTCTAATTAATGCTTTTATATCTTTTGGGAAACAACTTCCCCCAAAACCAACGCCCGGATAAATAAATTTATTTCCTATTCTCGGGTCCGCACCTATCCCTATCCTAACCTTCTCCACATCAGCATTTAATTTTTCGCAAAGGTTAGCGATTTCGTTCATAAAGGAAACTCTTGTGGCTAACATTGTATTTGCAGCATATTTCGTCATTTCTGCTGAGCGATTATCCATTAAAATTATTTTTTCCCTTGAACGGCTAAATGGGTGGTATAATTCTGCCATTATTCTATATGCTTTTTCACTTGAACAGCCCAATATAATTCTATCAGGTTTCAAACAGTCATTTACTGCATCCCCTTCTTTTAAAAATTCAGGATTGGACACCACATCAAATTCAAAAGGAGAGTTTCTTTTATGTAGCTCTTTCTGAATTATATCTCTTATTTTTTCTGCTGTGCCAACAGGAACAGTTGATTTTATCGCAACGATTTTATAGCCATTTAAGTATTTTGCAATTTCTCTTGTAACATCAAATACATATTTCATATCAACTGAACCATCAGAATTAGCTGGTGTGCCCACTGCAATGAAGATTATATCAGTATTTTGTATAGCCTCTTTTGAGTTTGTAGTGAATTTTAATCGTCCTTCATTAAAATTTCGTTTAACCAGAGGTTCCAATCCTGGCTCATAAATTGGAAGAATTCCCTTATTCAAATCATCTATTTTCTTCTTATCTATGTCAACACACCATACATCATTTCCCATTTCTGCAAAACACGCTCCTGTTACCAAGCCCACATATCCTATGCCAAAAATTGAAATTTTCATTGATTACTCCTTATCCAAGATATTTTTTAATTTTTTCTCCTATTTGGTCAGCATATTCTTTTATAATTTTCGGGTCTTTTCCTTCTACCATTATTCTAACTTTTGGCTCAGTTCCAGAAAACCTTACAATTACTCTTCCCTCATCTCCAAGCTTTTCTCTTACCCCATTTATTGTTTTTATGATTTCAGGAAATTCCTGTAAATCCTTTTTTTCCTTAATCTTAACATTAAGAAGAATCTGAGGAAATTCCTCCATATCCTTAGTTAACTCTGATAAAGTTTTTTCTTCTGTAATCAAAACTTCAAGCATCTTCAGTGTTGTTAAAATTCCATCTCCAGTTGGGAAAACATCAAGAAAAATTGTATGACCTGATTGTTCCCCTCCTAAATTAGCCCCTCTTCTCATCATCTCTTCAAGAACATATCTATCTCCTACAGGAGTTCGCACTAAGGCGAGCCCTTTCTTATGTAACGCAATTTCCAGCCCAATATTACTCATAATTGTAGCAACTATTTCAGGAGAGGTAAGTCTTCCCCTTTTCTTAAGAAAATTAGCTATGACGAATAAAGTATAATCTCCGTTTAAAATCCTCCCTTTTTCATCAACCCATATTGCTCTGTCAGTATCCCCATCATATGCTATGCCAAGGTTAGCATTATTCTTAAGGACTTCTTGGGCTAAATTTTCAGGATATAATGAACCACAATTTAAATTAATATTCTTCCCATCCGGCTTGTCATTTATCGGCACAACATTTAGTCCTAATTCTGAAAAAATTTGCGGAGCAATAAAAGAAGAAGCACCATTTCCACAGTCTACTACTAATTTTATATTTCGATTTAAAGAAACTTTTGAAAATTGGGATTTTAAAAATTCAATATAACTGTCATGAAGGTTTCTTTCAACTATTACTCGACTTTCTTGAGCAGGTAATTCTTTAATGGCTGGAATTTTCTCAATAATATAATTTTCAATTTTCTCTTCTATTTCAGAAGAAATTTTTGTTCCTTTTGAAGAAAATATTTTTATTCCATTGTCGTAATAAGGATTATGAGAAGCTGAGATTACTATTCCTGCAGAATAATTAAATTTCGCTGTAAGGTAAGCTATTGCTGATGTTGGTATTATTCCTGCAGAATGAATTTCACCACCTTCACTTAATATTCCTACTATTAAATCTTTCTCAATCCATTCACCTGACTCCCTCGTATCTCTTCCAATTAGAATTAAGGGTTTTTTCCCACTTTCTTTATTTAGTATTAAAGTCAATGCCTTCCCTACTAAGAAAACTGTTAAATGGTCAAGGGGAAACTCTCCTGCTTTTGCCCTGATTCCATCCGTTCCAAAAAACTTACCCATTGTTTTTATAATTTTTTTATTAATTTAAGAAGAAAATGTCAATTATTTTTTACTTTCCCCTGAAGTTTTTTCTTCAATTTTTACAATTTTTATTCTAATTTTCACTTCTTCTTCTGAAGCTAACCTTAATAACGGATTGGGCAGAATAAGAGTTGGTTTAATTTCTATACTTGTTTCAAGATTTGAAATATCAATGGGAGTGGTTCTTATCTTCTCTCCAGGGATAACTCTACTCTCTGGGCCTTCTACTTTAACAACAGGTGGAATTACCTCAATCTTTTCAATCTTTAAACCTGGAGAAAGCTCTCCGATTATATAAGGCTCTATCTTCAAATAAGTCTCTTTTGTTCTTTCAAGTTTAATATGGACCAGATTTGGTATCACATTCAATAACTCAGCCCCTTCTGGAAGAGATATCATTTCCTTAGTAATTGGATATTCCTCTTGAAAGGGAGAGGCATTTTCAAGATTTAATCTTGCTGTAACTGTAAGTGGAGTTATTTCCTCTAAAATACTCTTGGGAGCGCGAACAATAATATATACAGATTCTTGAGGTCTCTCAACAATTTCTAAACCAGAGGGGATATTATATATTTCAAGAGGAACTGTGAGATGCTTTTCCGCATAAATTTTTATTTTCGGAACTAAAGTAAGCCAGATAATAAATGAGAGAAGAACAGAAAATAACTTTAATTCCCAATTTCTCAGAAATAAACTTCTTACTCTTTCTCTCATTTTACTCCTAAATATTCAGTCAATCGCTCCAATAATTTTTCTTTATCAAAATTTATCTCCAAGGTTCCCCTAATGGCGAGAGAAATTTTTCCCGTTTCTTCTGAAACAACTACTATTGCTGCATCTGTTTCCTGAGACAATCCAACTGCAGCAAGATGTCTTGTTCTCGGGCTAAATTCTCTACCCAGGGAATGAATCGGCGGAAGAGGAAGCAAGCATCCAGCTGAAGTTATTTTATTATTTCTAATTATTACAGCACCGTCATGTAAGGGAGAGCGAGGAAAGAAAAGACTTATAAGTAAATCCCTCGAAATTTCGGCGCCTATTTTTGTTCCTCTGTCTGCATAACTTTGCAATGTGATTTCCTTTTCAATTGCTATTAAAGCCCCAATTCTCCTCTTCGAAAGAAAATCAGCTGCTAAAACTATTTCCTCAAGACTTTCCTTTGTTGTTTGAGGAGGAGAGGGCAATCTAAGTGTTCTTGAACCAAGTTCAGCAAGAAATCTTCTTATTTCATTCTGGAAAAGCACTATTATTGCAATTATTAAATAAGTGAAAAAATTTCTAATTAACCAGTTTGATGTAATTAAATTCGTCCATTTTGTAATAATATATAAAAGCCCTATAATTCCAAGACCGATAGCCATTTGATAAGCTTTTGTATCCTTTATTAAAAGAAAAAGATGGTAAAGGATGAAAGAAACCAATAAAATATCAATTAAATCAATAAAATTAAATTGTGAAACCGCATTCCAAAATTCTGAAAAGGGCATTTATATAAACTTAAATTTAAAATTTAAGAAGAAGCAGTTGAAGAGAGAATGGCTTCGGTCATAGTAATTGCCTTCTTAACCGGCGCCACATCATGCACTCTCAAAATATGAGCTCCTCTTTCTATGGCAATAACAGAGGATGCTATTGTTCCCTCGAGTCTCTCATCAGGAGGAACCTCAAGAACCTGTCCAATAAATGATTTTCTCGAGGGTCCAATAAGAACAGGTCTTTCCAACTCATCTAAAAACGATAAACTCTCGATTATTTTTAAATTATCCTCCCAAGTCTTTCCAAAACCTATTCCTGGGTCTACAATAATTTTGTCTCTCTTCACACCATTCTTAATTGCTTCTTCTATTTTATTTTTTAAAAAAGATTTTATTTCTCCAAATAAATCCTTATAAAAAGGACTTACCTGCATTGTTTTAGGGGTTCCCTTCATGTGCATTATTATGTAAGGAACATTTTTCTCCGCCACTATTGAAATTAATTTCGGGTCAAATCTAAAAGCACTTATATCATTGACAATATCTGCACCTTCCTCAAGAGCCTGTTTCACAACTTCAGATTTATAAGAATCTATAGAAATTAAAACTCTACTCCTTTTTCTCAATTCCCTTATAACTGGAATAACTCTCCTCAACTCTTCTTCTACTGGAACAGGCTCAGACCCTGGTCGAGTACTTTCCCCTCCAATATCAATAATATCAGCACCCTCCCCGGCTAATTTCAAAGCCTGTTCCACTGCTTTCTCTTTATCAAAAAATAGTCCCCCATTGGAGAAAGAATCAGGAGTTACATTTACAATTCCCATTATCCATGTTCTTTCACCAAGAATATAATCTTCTCCTCTTATCTCGATTTTAAATTTCCTTCTCATGCTTGAACTATTTCAGGTTTATCTATGGTTTTAACCTTCTTGGTTTTCTTACGGGCACTGATCTTTTTCTTTGAACTTGTCTTATCCCCCATTAATTTATGTCCGAATATAATTTTATTTATTTCCTCTGAAGTTAAAATTTCTTTTTCAAGTAATTTCTCAGCAATTTTTATCAGTTTTTCTCTGTTCTTCTCAATGAGCTGACGAGCTCGCTGATAATTCCGATTAATAATTTTCTTCACTTCTTTATCAATCTTTTCTGCGGTCTCTTCGCTGAAATTTTTATGCATTACCAAATCTCTACCTAAAAACACCAGATCGTCTGTCTCTCCAAAGGTTAATGGACCTAAATCTGACATTCCCCACTGACAAACCATTTTCCTTGCAATCTCTGTGGCTTTTTCAAAATCATTAGCAGCTCCAGTAGTTAATTTATTCAAAATCAATTCTTCGGCAACCCTTCCAGCTAATAAAACTGTAAGCTGAGCTTCAAGGTAGTCTTTAGAATATGTATATCTATCATCAAGAGGTAATTGCTGTGTCATACCAAGAGCAAAACCACGAGGTATTATAGTAACTTTATGTATTGGGTCTGCTTCAGGAAGTAGTGCAGCAACCAGAGCATGCCCTCCTTCATGATATGCAGTCGCCCTTTTCTCTTCTTCACTTATAATCAAGCTCTTTCTCTCTGTTCCCATTAATACTTTATCTTTTGCATATTCAAAATCTTCCATATAAACCTTATCTCGACCTTTCCGTGCAGCAATTAAAGCCGCCTCATTCACCATATTTGCAAGATCAGCTCCTGAGAAGCCAGGAGTTGAGCGAGCAAGAATCTTCAGGTCAACATCCTTTGCAAGGGGAATTTTCCGAGTATGAACTTTTAAAATTTCTTCCCTTCCTTTTGCATCAGGCATATTAACAACAATTCTTCTATCAAATCTGCCTGGTCTAAGAAGAGCCCTATCAAGAATATCCGGTCGATTGGTTGCAGCAATTACAATTATTCCTTCATTGGAATCAAAACCATCCATTTCAACTAAAAGTTGATTCAGAGTTTGTTCTCTTTCATCATGGCCTCCTCCTAAGCCCGCGCCTCTCTGCCTTCCTACCGCATCAATTTCATCAATAAATATTAGACATGGGGCATGCTTTTTACCTTGTTCAAAAAGGTCTCTTACTCGAGAGGCTCCAACTCCAACAAACATCTCCACAAAATCTGAGCCACTAATAGAAAAAAATGGAACATCCGCCTCCCCAGCTACTGCTCTTGCAAGAAGGGTTTTTCCAGTTCCTGGAGGACCTACCAAAAGAACCCCTTTTGGAATTTTTCCGCCAAGTTTTTGGAATTTTTGAGGATTTTTTAAAAATTCGATTATTTCCTGCAATTCCTCTTTTGCTTCCTCCACTCCTGCAACATCTTTAAAAGTAATCCTTTTCTGCATCTCAGAAAAGAGTTTTGCTCTGCTTTTTCCAAAAGATAAAGCTTTATTCCCTCCTGCTTGCATCTGTTTCATGAAAAGTATCCAGAAAACTATAAGAATTAGCATAGGTAACCAGATGAACAGGTTTGAGAGCCAGGGACTTCTTGAAGTATTCTTTGCAGATATTGACACATTATGTTTGCGTAAAATAGTAACTAAATCATTAAATTGAGGAGGGGAATAAGTTCTAAAAGAAGTTCCATCCTTATACTTTCCTTTAATTTCATTTCCAGCTATAGTAACTTCGGCTATTTTGTTACTTTCTACTTCATCAAGGAATTCGCTGAATTTCAACTCTTTTCTGGAAGCACCCGGAGATTGAAGTAAACTCCACAGAATAATGATTACAATCCCCGCAACTATCCAGAAAAATAGATTTTTAAAAGGCTTACTCTTTTTTGGCATTAATATACCTCATTCTCTTTTTTCTATTCTAACATTTTTTATTGTTTTTGTGAATTAAATTAATTATTTTTATATATTTTATATATTTATACTTGTTCCTGGTATTCCTTCCATTTCTCTTCTAAGTCTTGAAGCTCCAAGGTTTCCATTAAATAATCGGTGAACTCCCTTCCAGTGGCACCATTTGACCTTCCTGTAATCACAAGTTTTTTCTCAAACTGTCCACATATATCAAGTGCCATTTCTAATCTCTTAGCTCTATCTTCATAACCTATATGGTTCAACAACATTGCTCCTGCTCGAATCATACTGGATGGGTCTGCGTATTGAGCTCTTCCTTCTTTAACCATTCGAGGAGCAGAGCCGTGAATCGCTTCAAACATCGCATATCTTTTCCCTATATTAGCACTTCCAGCAGTGCCTACTCCTCCCTGGAATTCAGCAGCTTCATCTGTAAGAATGTCACCATAAAGATTAGGCAAGACAAAAACACGAAATTGGGTCCTTCTTTTAGGGTCTATTAATTTTGCTGTCATAATATCAATATACCAGTCATCACACTCAATTTCCGGGTATTCTTTTGCAATTTTATAGCCTATCTCCAGAAATTTTCCATCCGTAGTTTTTACTACATTTGCTTTTGTTACAATTGTGACTCTATTTATTTTATTTTTCCTTGCATATTCAAATGCAAGTCTTATAATTCTCTCCGCTCCCTGTGTTGTAATTACTTTAAAATCAATAGCCAGATCTTCAGTAACATTTGTTCCTTTACTCCCAAGAATATAAGCTCCTTCTGTATTTTCTCGGAAGAAAACCCAGTCAATTCCTTCCTTAGGAACTCTTACTGGTCTTACATTTGCAAATAAATCAAGCTCCCTTCTCATGGCAACATTTGCACTTTCAATATTTGGCCAGGGGTCTCCTCTACGGGGTGTAGTTGTAGGTCCTTTTAAAATAACATGACATTTTTTTATTTCTGCAAGAACATCATCTGGAATTGCCTTCATATGTTTAGCTCTATTCTCAATTGTCAATCCTTCAATATTACGAAATTCAACTTTCCCTTCTGATTTTTCTTTGCTCAATAAAAATTCTAAGACCCTTCTTGCCTCTTCTGCAATATAAGGACCTATCCCGTCACCTCCAACAATCCCTATTATTATTGGCTTGAGGGTTTTATAATCAACCCATTCCTCCTCTCTTTTCATTTTTTCAATTCTTTCCAGTTGCTCCTTAATCAAATTTTCAAAATGCTTTTTAGCTTTTTCAATAGTTTCATTATAATTACTCATTCTATCCCTCCTAAAAATTGAAAATATTAATAGAACTTAATGGTAAAATTTTTAATGGAAAAAATCAATATTTATCACAAAAATCAATTATAGTCTCTATTAAAATTTTAGTAGTATAAACAATTGATTTAAAATCAACATATTCCACTTCTGAATGAAGTCCTTTCCCAGAAGGACCAAAAACAACTGTCGGAATTCCTGATTTTTCTAAAATTGCTCCATCTGTCCAGAAACTTAAACCTATAAATTCAGGTTTCCTCTTTAAAACCCTTTTATATGCCTTTTCCAAAGAATTTACTATTAAATCATTCTCTTCTCCTCTTAGAGCTTCTCTAAGAAAAAGAACTTCTGATTTCGCCTTAAAATTTTTATCCCTTCTTGAAACCCTCTCAATCAAGTAATTTATCTCTTCCTCAACTATTATTTCTTCTCCTGGTAGGGTTCTCCTTTCAATTTCTATATAACAATAATCAGGATAAGTGCTGATTTCTCTACCTCCATGGATTTTGGAAGCATGAACTGATGGACTGCCGAGCAGTTTATGCCTCCTCTTTATTATCCTTGTCTCGTAATCTTCCAATTCAATTAAAAATTTCCCTGCTTTTACAATTGCATCTATACCTTCTGAAGGGCAACTCCCATGGGCAGCCTTTCCAAAAACCTCCACTTTTAGCCATACAAAACCTTTATGCGTAATTCCAATTTTCAAATCAGTAGGCTCGCACACAATTGCAGCATCAGCACTGTATTCTTCTACCAAATTTTCGGTTCCCTTACTCTTATATTCCTCATCCACAACAAACGCAAAAATAACATCTCCTTTCAAATTTAAATTTGAATTTGCGATTGAATCTGCTGCTATAAGCATAGCTGAAAGTCCACCTTTCATATCTGCGCTTCCTCTTCCGTAAATCTTTCCTTTTTCAAATTTCGGAAAGAAAGGCTGAATACTCATACCTTCAACCCCAACAGTATCTGTGTGTCCATTTAACATAAGAGTTTTTCCTTTTCCATTCCCTTTAAGAATTCCTATTATATTTGTCCTTTTTTCATCAATTTTTTGACAATTTACTTCCAAGCCTATTTCTTTCAGAAATTCTGAAATATAATTTGCAATTTCCCATTCACCATTCCCCTTTTCATCAAGATAGGGGTTTATAGAGTTAATACTTATCAAATCTTTAATGATTTTTAACAATTTTTTTTCATTAATTTTATATTTGCCCATGCTTTTCTATTTTATATAAAATTGATAGTTGTTTTTCCCTTTACCTTTGACTTGATACATAGCATAATCCGCTTTCCTCATTAAATCATCCACGGACTCCCCATCGTCCGGGTATAAAGCTAAACCTATACTTGTTGTAATTGAAAAACCCAGGTTTTCTATTAAATATGGCTTTTTTATTACCTCAAGTATCTTCCTTGCTATCTTCTCTACATCTTTTTTTGTTTTTATTTCAGGTAACAAAATTATGAATTCATCTCCACCCATACGGGCTATTGTATCGCTCTTTCTCAAAATGCTTTTTAGGCGGTCAGCAACCTCTTTTAAGAGTAAATCTCCAATTCTATGTCCAAACATATCATTTATACCTTTAAATTGGTCTAAATCAAGAAACATTAATGCTAATTTTTGATTCTTTCTTTTTGCATGTTCAAGTGCCACATCTATTCTATCATTAAATAATAATCTATTGGGAAGAGCTGTTAAAGGGTCTTGATATGCTAAGTCTTTTATAGCTTTCTCCATTTTTTTGCGTTCTGTTATATCCCGATTGATGCTCAATATTGCTTTTTTTCCTTTATAATTTACAACAGCTCCATTAATTTCCAGAATCATTTCGCTACCATCTTTGCGATAATGAACAGTCTCAAAATTATGGTATGCTCCTTTCTCTAAGGTTTTTTTAATCCGAGATTTTCCAATTTTTACATCCTTAGAAATAGATTCTAAGGACATGCCTATAAACTCTTCTTTAGCAAAACCATACATCTCGCATGCTCTTTGATTGACATCAAGTATTGTTTCATCATCTATGGTGAATATAATAATTGCATCATGAGCATTCTCAAACAATTCTCTATAATCTCTTTCAGATTGTTTTAGTGCTTCTTCCATTTTCTTCCTTTCAGTTATATCTACAATTATCCCCTGATAATATAAAACTTTTCCATCTTCTCCTTTTACTACATGAGAATAGTCACGAACCCATATTGCACTATTATCCCTTCTTTTCAATTGAAACTCTTCGAAAAAGACAGAAAGCTTTTCTAATTTTTCTAAATGTTTTTTTCTATCTTCTTTTCTAACATATAATTCTTTTACATTTATTTTTTTTAATTCTGCAACATTCCCATAACCCAGAATATCTGCAAGTGTCTGATTTGCTTCTATTATTTTACCTTCAGAAGTTGAACGATAAATTCCAACAGGCAGATGTTCTAAAAAAGCTCGATATCTTTTGCCAGTTTCTATCAATTTCTTTTCCATATATTTATTCTCCAATACAACAGAAAACATTTTGCTTATTAGTTCAAATAACGCTCTATTTTTTTGAGTGTAATCCAATAACTTAAAAGACACAAGCCTATAACTCCTTTAAAAATTCTGGTTGGACTTATAATCGGGAATGAAATCAAGGTGCGAATACCGGATTTTTCAAGTTGAACTTTATCAATTTTCCTAATTTGATGTTTATATTTCCCTGTATCAAAAATAAAAATCGATTGTTTTGTATCCATCACATAATCAATTATTTCCTTGAATAAACTATTGATTGCGGAATCAATTTCTTTCTTCTTTTCCGAAGTTATTAAACTGAAAATGTCTTTTTCTTTATCTTTGAGATAAACTACTCCGTAATCAAAATTAAAATCTGATACAAATTCTGAAAGCATTTTTTCACATATATCAGGGATATTCACTGATTGAATACATGCATCTCTTGCAACTTTACAAATTAAATGCTCTTTTTCCACAAGTTTTTCTAATCTTTCTCTTTCCTTTTCCAGTAATTCAATCTTTCTTAAATAGGGCTGAAATATCTTAGAATTTATCTTTAATTTATTGTCTTTTCCCATATTATTTAATTTAATTCTTATCCGATTTTTTGCAAGTTAAATTTTCTATTTTTATTTTTATAACGGCTACCTCTTTCATCTCTTCTTCCGAAATTGAAAGGGGTTTATTTGAATAATGTTCAAAAATGCACTCTAAAGCTTTCCTTCTTTCTTCAGTTCTTCAATAATCCGGGAAACTTCCTTGCTTTCCATTCCAGTAAGCTTGGCAATATCTCCTGGTCTTAAGGGCTTTCCAGCCTTTTTCATTGCATCCAGTATAGTTTTTTCTTTTTCGGGCATCCTTAGACCTCCATTTTATTTTATGAATTAAAAAATCATCATTTAAAAATTTCTCCAGTTTCTTTATACCATAGTAACAAATCAAGTGAACTTAAAGGAATATTCATTTTTTCACTTAATTTTTTCATTTTTTCTTCTACCTGAATATATTTTTTTCGAGATAAATTTTTAGGAATACTATTAATTACTCCAAGAGATTTTAAATTTTTTAGAATATGTCTGTCAAGAATAGCAAAATTTTCTCCAAAACCAATGTTTCTTAAAAAATGGCTGGCTTCTTTATACCCTATACCTTTCACATTTTTAATAAGCCATTCTCTCGCATCCATTGGATTTCGAAACTTTTTAATTATAGACTTGATTGATATTTTTCCATTATTTAAAAATTGATTTCTTGCAGAAATAATATAAGATGCCTTTTTATTTTTAAATCGAACCATATTTAATTCCTTAGCAATCTCATTTCTCTCACCATTCAAAAGAAGATTTTTCTTTCTCAAAGTTTCAACAGTTTTCCAGCATAATTTTGCTTTTGACTGAGGAGTAAGAATACAGAAGACCAGTTCAGCAAATATTACCTCCTCTGATTCTTCCCATTTTTTCTTAAACTCTTTTAATCTATTATTAATTTCATCTCTTATGTTTGAATAAAGCCTCTTTATTTCTTCTATATAAATGGATTCTTTTCTCATTTCAGTTTAATCTCTTCTTCTATTGCTTCTAAAATCAAATACTTAGGAGGGACTCCTGTATAGTTTTCGCCATTCCTGTAAATTCTACATCCAAATAATGGAGGATAATCTCTTTTTTCCTTTTCTATATCCTTTCCATTAATTTTAATTGATGGGGAACCCAGAAATTCATATTTCTTTGCCTCCCCTTCGGAATCGATTTCTATTAATTCAATTTCTTCTTTTATCCCCTTTTCTTTTAATATCTCATTCAAGAGATTTAAAGCGGGTTTAAAGTTTGGACATCCCCTCATGAACAATAATTGGATTTTCATTACTTACTCTTGTTTTACCTTATAAAATCTTCTTTTCCCAACTCTCAGTATTAGCTCATTTTCTACTTTTACTTTCAATGTTATGTCTGTAATTCTCTCTCCATTTATATATATCCCCCCTTGCTGGATAAGTCTTTTAGCTTCTTTTTTAGAAGGGAGAATATTATTATTTACTAATAAATCAAGTACATTTATTTCTTTCTCAGAGACTTTTATCTCCTCCATTTTTTCAGGAAGCTCTCTGTATTTAAAAACTCTGTCGAACTCCTCTGCAGCTTTTTCAGCATCCTCCTTGCTCCAGAAATCAGTGATAATCATTTTAGCAAGTTCTGACTTTGCTTCTTTTGGATGCTTTTTTCCGGTTCTAATGTCCTCTTTTAACTTCCGAATTTCAGATTGAGATAAATCCGTAAGTAATTCATAATAACGAAACATTAATTCATCCGAAATTGACATTATTTTTCCATAAATTTCAGAGGGAAGTTCTGTAATTCCTATATAATTACCAAGACTCTTGCTCATCTTTTCCACACCATCAAGCCCTTCTAAAAGAGGCATTGTGATTATCACCTGAGGCTCTTGTCCGTATTCTCTCTGGATTTCTCTTCCTACAAGAAGGTTAAACTTTTGGTCAGTCCCGCCCATCTCAACATCAACTTTCAAAGCCACTGAGTCATACGCTTGCATAAGAGGGTAAAGAATTTCGTGTACTGAGATTGGCAGATTTTTTTTCATTCTATTTGAAAAATCATCCCTTTCCAGTATTCGAGCTACTGTATATTTGGAAGCGAGTCGGATAATATCAAAACTTGTTAATTTCCCAAGCCAGCGAGAGTTAAAATCTATTATTGTTTTTTCAGGGTCAAGAATTTTAAATACCTGTTTTTTATAAGTCTCTGCATTCTTTAGGATTTCCTCTCGAGTCATAGGAGGACGTGTTGTAGACCTTCCTGATGGGTCACCAATCAAACCTGTGAAATCACCTATCAGGAAAATTACTTCATGACCAAGGTCTTGGAAATGCTTCATTTTTCTTATAACAACTGTGTGTCCGAGATGAATATCCGGGGCTGTTGGATCAAATCCCACTTTTACTCTTAAAGGTTTATTTTCTTTAATAGAACGTTCAAATTTTTTAAAAAGTTCATCTTCCTGAATTATTTCAACAGTTCCTTTTCTAATATATTCTAATTGTTCTTCTGGAGAAAGAAACTTTTTTTTCATTTTCTTCTAATTCCTCCCTCTACAATATGAGTTATTCTCTAATATAAACCTTTCTACCTCTTACTTCAAGTTTTCCTTCAAAAAATAGCCTGATTGCTTCTGGATATATTTTATGTTCCTGTTTTAGAATTCGACTTGAAAGAGTCTCTTCAGTGTCATATTGAAAAACAGGAACTACTGCCTGAATAATTATGGGTCCTGCATCAACTTCTTCTGTTACAAAATGCACGGTTGCCCCTGAGAATTTAACTCCCCACTCCAAAGCCTGTCTCTGAGCATGAAGTCCAGGAAAAGATGGAAGTAAGGCTGGGTGGATGTTCATAATTCTGTTTCTAAATTGATTCACAAAGTAAGGAGTTAATATACGCATATAACCTGCAAGGCACACTAAGTCTACATCTCTTTTTTTCAATTCTTCAACAATTCTCTTGTCATATTCCTCTCTTGATGGAAAATCCTTCGGGTCAAGAAACAAAGTCTCAAGCCCTCTTTCCTTTGCAATCTGCAAACCTCTTGCATCCTTTTTATTGCTAAAAACCAGAACAATTTCAGCATTTATCTTCCCTTCCAGTATAGCATCATGAATTGCCATAAAATTTGAACCCCTACCGGACAGAAGAACCGCTATTCTCCCTTTTTTCTTGGGACTGACAAAAAACTTATTTTCCATTTTAATTTTTCTCCTTTATTCTCCTTATATATAAATAATTTTTCTTTCCCCTGATTTTATTTCACCAATTATCCAGCATCTCTCTTTTTTGTCTCCTAAATGAGAAATAACCCTTTCTTCATTTTCAATATGGCAGATCAAAATCATTCCAATTCCCATATTGAAGGTTCTGAAACTCTCTTCCTGTCCAAGATGAGCTTCCTTTACGAGAAATTCGAAAATAGGAGGGACATCCCATGAATCTAAAAGAATTTCAGCCCTTAAATCCTCCGGTAACATACGAACTAAATTATCAGTAATTCCTCCTCCTGTGATATGAGCAATTCCTGTCAGTAAGCCATTTTCTATTAAATCTGAAACAGAATGGAGGTAACTCTTATGAACAGTGAGTAATTCTTCTGCTACTGTTTTACCCAATTCAGAAATATAAGTTTCAGGCTTTAATTTTAATTTTTCAAAAAGAATTTTTCTTGCTAATGAATAACCATTTGTATGAAGACCTGTTGAGGCTAATCCTATTATTAAATCTCCAGCTTTTATATCAGAGCCATCAATTAGCTTATTCTTTTCCGCAATTCCAACAATAAAGCCAGCAAGATCATACTCTCCTTCTCTATAGAAATCAGGCATCTCTGCTGTTTCCCCACCGAGTAAAAGGCAATTGTTTTCTTTACACGCGATTGCTATTCCCTTTACAATTTCCTCAACAGTGTCTGGAACTAATTTTCCCATTGCCAGATAGTCCATGAAAAATAAAGGTTTTGCACCATGAACAAGAATGTCATTTACACAATGATTAACTAAATCCTGCCCTACTGTGTCATGCTTATTAACCATAAAGGCAACTTTAAGCTTTGTTCCAACCCCATCTACGCTTGAAATTAGAACAGGATTTTTGAATTTTTTTACTGAAATAGGGAAAAACCCCCCAAAATGGCCAATTTCCTCAACAGAGGAAAGCCCAATTTCTTTAATTACTTTCTTTATTCTTTTTACTGCTTCATTCCCCTTATCAATATCAACCCCTGCATCCTTATATGTAACTTTCTTTTTACTCATAACCATACACCTTAATCCTTACCCCCTAATCCTTACCCCCTAATCCTTAATCCCTACTTCTCACTCCTTACTCTTTACTCCTTACTTATTTTAAAGTAATTAGGTATTGCCTGTTTCCAT
>CAZWBN010000002.1:29323-31901 GCA_964632095.1 uncultured Clostridia bacterium
CCTTACTCTTTACTCCTTACTTATTTTAAAGTAATTAGGTATTGCCTGTTTCCATGAAGAATAAATTTTTTCAATGGAAAGATTAATGAGCTTTTCTCCTCTTTGCTTTATTACGAATTTATCTTCTATCACCCTGCCAATAACCTGATAAGGAACATCCCTTTTATTTGCCAGTTTTTCAATCTCATCAACATTAGATGGAGGAACACTTATTATAATTCTTGACTGAGTTTCTCCGAAAAGAAGATCATCAGGACGAATGTCATCTTCGAGATTTATTTCAATCCCTAATTTCTTTTCACTCATGAAACAACATTCAGCCAGACAAACAGCCAGACCACCCTCTGATACATCATGAGCAGAATTAATGAGTCTTTTATCTATTAATTCAAAACAAAAATCCTGAATTTTCTTTTCAAATTCAAGATTAATTTCAGGAGGCAGTCCTCTTTCCTGATTGAATATAATTTTTAAATATTCTGTGCCTCCTATTTCCTCCTTATTCTCTCCAAGAAGAAGAATATAGTCTCCTTTTTCCTTGAAACCAGGAGATACAATCTTTGAAATATCATCTATTAAGCCCACTATCCCCAGAACAGGAGTAGGATAAACAGCAGAACCCATTGTTTCATTATAAAAACTCACATTTCCTCCAGTAACAGGAATTTCAAAAAATCGGCACGCTTCTCCCATTCCCTCAACTACCTCTTTAAACTGCCACATAATTTCCGGCTTTTCCGGATTTCCAAAGTTCAAGCAATTGGTTACTCCAAGTGGTTTTGCTCCCACACATACTAAATTGCGACAGGCTTCAGCCACTGCAATTTTAGCTCCTGTCTTTGGATTTAAATATGTATAAAGAGAATTTCCATCAACTGTTCCTGCTAATGCCTTTTTAGTTCCCTTTATCCTCAGAACAGTGGCATCTGCTCCTGGTAAAAGAACTGTATTTATCTGAACCATATGGTCATACTGTCTGAAAATCCATTCTTTGTCAGCAATTGTAGGAGATGAAAGAAGTTTTAAAAATGTTGAATTTAAATCATTTGGTACTTCAGGAATTTCTAAATAATTTACCTCCCTTAGATAAGATGGCTGTTTCACCGGTCTCCTGTAAACAGGACAATCTCTTACAATCCCCTTTACAGGAATGTCAACAACCACTTTACCCTTTTCCTTTGCTATAAGTCTACCCGTATCAGTAACCTTACCAATTGTTATTGCATCAAGGTCCCATTTCTTGAAAATCCTTTTTACTTCTTCTTCCTTATCAGCTTTAGCAACTAAAAGCATTCTTTCCTGGGATTCTGAGAGCATTATCTCATAAGAATTCATTCCCTCTTCCCTTTTAGGAACTAGATCAAGGTCAATTTCAATTCCTGAATTTGCTTTGTCAGCCATTTCAGATGTAGAACAGGTAAGTCCAGCAGCTCCCATATCCTGTATTCCAACTATTAAATCTTTTTTCATTACCTCAAGGCATGCTTCAAGAAGCAATTTTTCCTTAAAAGGGTCCCCTACCTGAACATTCGGTCTTTTTTCCTCAAGATCCTCATCAAACTCTGCTGAAGCCATGGTTGCTCCATGAATTCCATCCCTTCCTGTCTTAGCTCCTACATAAAGAACAGGATTTCCCTTTCCTCTTGCTCTTGCATAGAATATTCTATTTTTTGGAGCAATCCCTATACAACATACATTAACTAAAGGATTCTGGGAATAACATTGATTAAAATAAGTCTCTCCTCCAACAGTGGGCACTCCAATGGAGTTTCCATAGCCAGCTATTCCAGAAATTACACCTTCCATGATGACTCTATTTTTTGGATTATCCAGTGGACCGAATCTGAGGGAATCAAGAACAGCAATTGGCCGGGCTCCCATAGTAAAGATATCCCTTAAAATTCCGCCCACTCCAGTTGCTGCCCCCTGATATGGTTCTATATAAGATGGATGATTATGTGATTCTATTTTAAACACAACAGCTAAACCATCACCTACATCAATCACCCCAGCATTTTCCCCAGGACCTTGAATGACATGCTTTCCAGTTGTTGGAAGATTCTTTAAATATATCTTTGAGCTCTTATAACTGCAGTGTTCTGACCACATAACAGAAAATATTCCAAGTTCAGTTAGATTAGGCTCTCTGCCAAGGATATCCACAATTCTCTTGTATTCCTCTTCTGTTAAATTATGCTGTTCGAGAATTTTCTTATCCATTTTATTTTATCCATGAGTTAATCATTGATTTGAAAATATATTGCCCATCCTCGCTCCCCAAAGTCTTTTCTGATGCTCTTTCTGGATGTGGCATGAGCCCCATTACATTTCCATTTTCATTTATTATTCCTGCAATATTCTCCATTGAACCATTAACATTCGCTTCTTCAGTAATTTCACCTTTCGAGGTAGAATAACGCAAAACTATCTGATTATTTCTCTTTAATTTCTCCATTATTTCTGGTGGAGCATAATAATTTCCATCAAAATGGGCTATGGGGATTTTTAAGACCTGATGTTTTTTACATAATTTAGTGAAAGGAGTGTCTGGATTTTCTACCCTAAGATAAACAAACTG
>CAZWBN010000003.1:0-19332 GCA_964632095.1 uncultured Clostridia bacterium
AACATTTCTTTTCCCTCTCTGGAATGAATAACCAGGGAGAAATTTATCACTTTCGGTGACATTTTTTATGATCTAACGCGGGAGGTTGACTTTTTTGATATTTTGGTAAAAAATAATATAAAGTGAGGAAAGAATGAAAGACATATGGAAAGGAATATTAACTTTAATATTGTTCGGTTCTGTTTTTTTGCTCGGATATTACTTTGGGGAAGAGAAGATAAAAAATAAGATTCCCAATTTCCAGGAACAGGAAGAGGAAGATTTCAATTTGTAATTACTACAATTAAAATACTTGACATAGAACAGACACTAAATTAATATTATCTCTTATTTTCTTTATTAGAGAGGCAGTTCAGTGAAGAGAACTTATCAGCCAAATATCAGAAAGAGAAAGAGGACTCATGGTTTCTTGGTGCGCATGAGGACAAAAGGCGGACAGAAGGTAATAAAAAATAGAAGAAAAAAAGGAAGAAAGAGACTCACTGTTTAATGGATGAGAGGTTAACGCCCAAGGAAAGAATAAGAAAGAGAAAGGAATTTTACAATTTATATAAAAAAGGAGAAAGAATAAGTAGCAAATATTTAAGTGCTATCTATTATCCAAATAACTTGGGATTTTCACGATTGGGTATTTCAGTTAATAAAAATTTTGGTAAGGCAGTTAAAAGGAATAAAGCAAAAAGATGGATTAGAGAACTCTTCAGGAGGAATAAACAACTTTTCACAGTGCCTCTGGATATTCTATTTTTCCCAAAGAAATCCATTTTAGAGACAAACTGGAAGGAACTTCAAGAGGATTATAAAAATCTTATTTCTTCTATTTGTGTTAAAGTGAAAGAAAATGAAGAAGATTGCATTAGAGTTAATAAAATTTTATAAAAAATTTATTTCTCCTTTTCTTGGCACCAGATGTAGATTTTACCCCTCTTGTTCTGATTATACTTTTCAGGCAATTGAGAAATATGGCTTAGTAAAGGGAGTCCTACTCGGAGGTAAAAGACTGTTAAAATGTCATCCCCTTAATCCAGGGGGAATAGACCCTGTCCCTTAAGAGAATAAAAATGGAGAAGAGAATTTTATTAGCGATTATTCTTTCTTTTGCTGTGGTATTTTTATATCAACTTCTGTTTATAAAAAAAGCCTCCCAACCTCCCCAGTCCACCCAGCCCAAGGAAGTGATGAAAACAGAGAAAAAAATAGAAAAGATTAAAGAACCTGTTATTGAGACTCCAAAAGTTATAGGAGGGAAACACGATGAGGAAATAGCTGAAGAGGAAGAAGCGGAGATTGTGGTAAGAACCCCTTTATATGAGGCAGTGTGGACAAATAGGGGAGGGCTTTTAAAAAGCTGGAAACTAAAAAAACATAAAGATGATGAAGGGAATCAATTAGAGCTTGTATCCCAATTAGCAAAAGAAATAGGGATGTATCCTTTTTATATTTTAATTGATTCAGAAAATTATAATTCAAGAATAAATAATGTCTTTTATAAATTTTCTAAAAAAAATCTTGATCTGAGTTCAGGAGAAAAGGATAAATTAGAATTTATTTATTCTGATGGGAAAAGCGTTTATATCAAAAAGACATTCTACTTCAATGGAGATGATTATTTAGTTAAACCCGAAATTGAAGTGTTAATAAACGGAGAGAAGCAATCTCCACAAATTTTATGGGGTCCTGGGCTCAGGTGGATTTCTGAATCAGAGAAGAAAAGAAAATTTACAGGGGGAAGAGATATTGCTGTGCTTGTTGGGAATAAAGTATATAGAGTTAAAGAAGAGAAAATAAAACCAGAAGAAAATATTTATCTTTATCCTCGATGGGCGGCATACGAAGATACTTATTTTACAGCTCTTTTCCTTCTTACTCCGAATAAATCTAAGGCACGAGCTTTTAAAATAATAAAAGATAATAAACCTTTTTATTTTCTATCAGTAACTGCTCCTGAAAAGGCTTTTCTTGGACCTAAAGAATACGATGCTCTTTTAAAGCTTGGAAGTCAGGCAAAGAAATTAATAAAATTTGGGTTTTTTGGCTGGATAGCAGAAATTTTATTAAGAGCTTTACAATTTATTCACAAATTTATCCCGAATTATGGCTTTTCTATAATGATACTTACCTTGATAATTAAAATTTTATTCTTTCCACTGACTTTTAGCAGTTCAAAATCAATGGCTAAAATGCAGGAGATTCAGCCAAAAATAAAGGCATTGCGTGCAAAATACAAGAAAGCAAAAACAGATATTGCTCAAAGAAGAAAATTAAACGAAGAAATGATGAGGCTTTATAAAGAACACGGGATAAATCCAGCTGGAGGGTGTCTTCCCCTATTAATCCAGATACCAGTATTTTGGGGATTTTTCAGACTTTTATTGGTGTCCATTGAATTAAGGCATAGTCCTTTTATTCTTTGGATTAAAGATTTATCAGTCAAAGACCCTTATTATGTAACACCAATACTCATGGGAATAACCCAGTATATAAGTCAGAAAATGACTCCCTCCTCTGCTGACCCAACACAGGCGAGAATAATGTTAATAATGCCCGTGATTATGACGCTATTCTTTATGAATTTTCAGAGTGGATTGGTCCTTTATTGGCTGACTAACAATGTGCTTCAAATTGCACAGCAATATGCCATAAATAAGTTGATGAAAAAAAGTAAGAAAGAGAAAAAAGGAAAAAATGGAGGGAAAAAGAAGAGAAAATAGCTTGGAAGCAATAGAGTTTAAAGGTAAAAATTTAGAAGAAGCAATTAAATCAGCGGAAAGACATTTCAAGCAACATCGTTCCAATTTAGAATATAAAGTAGTTGCTGAAAAAACAAGACTCATGGGTGCAAAGAAAAGAGAGGTTGTAATTCAAGCTTGGATAAAAGGTAATCAAGCTTACCCTGAATTGATGGATTTCTTGAATAATTTTTTAAGCTATTTTCCTTTAAAATTGGAATTTTATTTGAGAGAAAGAGAAAACACAATAGATGTTATTTTTAATGGTCAGGACAGATTTTTTCTTCTAAGAAAAGAGGCATCCCTTTTAAATGCTATTCAACATATTTTAAACAAAATTTTCTCTTCTTTATCAAAAAGAATTCAGTGCGATTGTAATAATTATAGAAAGAAAAGAGAGCGTAAAATTATATCCCTTGCTGAAAGGGCGGCCGAAAAGGTAGCTCAAACTGGTGGGAAGGAGATTTTGGGGCTAATGAATCCTTATGAAAGAAGAATTGTCCATTTGAGGATAAATGAAATACCTGGGGTGAGTAGTGAAAGCATAGGAGAAGGATTTTATAAAAAAGTTGTAATCTATTCCCTTTCCTCCCGCGAAAATCAATAATTTTAAAATTCATTTTCTTAATTTATAATATTATTAGCTGCCATGATAGAAGAAACAATTGTTGCTCTTTCCACACCTCCTGGTAGAGGAGGTCTTGGCATTGTAAGATTAAGTGGGTCTAAAGCGTATTCAATTGCTAAGAAAATATTTAAACCCAAGAATAAAAGCATAAAAGAAATTCCTCCTCGCCACCCAGTTTTAGGAGAAATAATAAACCCTGAAAACGGTGAAGCCTTTGAAGAGGCTTTAGTCACATATTTTCCAGCACCCAATTCCTATACTAAAGAAGATGTAATTGAGATAAGCTGTCACGGAAGTCCGGTTGTTTTAGAGGAGATAATAAAATTAGGAATAAAAAATGGGGCAAGACTGGCAAAACCCGGAGAATTTACTTTGAGGGCATATTTAAATGGTCGAATTGACCTTATTCAGGCAGAGGCAGTTAATGATTTAATAAATGCATGGACGATGAATCAAGCAAGAATTTCCTTTTCCCAGTTAGAAGGAAAACTGTCAAAGAAAATTAATCATCTTAGAGAAAAATTAATAAGTCTTCTTTCAAATATAGAAGCTACAGTTGAATTTCCAGAAGAGGGCATTGAAATTTCCCGCTCCGAAATTGATAAGGAAATAAAAGAAATAATAAAGTTCATTCAACCCTTAATAGAAAGTTTTGATTATGGAATTAAATTAAAAGAAGGGGTAAAGGTTGTTATTACAGGGAAACCAAATGTGGGTAAATCATCCCTTTTTAATGCCCTTCTTCAACAGGAAAGAGCAATCGTTACTCCATATCCAGGGACTACAAGAGACTATTTGCAGGAAAGGATAACAATTGATGGAATAAGTTTTATTCTATTTGATACTGCTGGAATAGAGGATTCAACTCATCCAATAGAAAGAGAGGGCATTCAAAGGGGGAAAAAATTAATAAATGAAGCAGATGGGATATTGTTACTTTTCGATCTATCTGAAAAAGAAAGTGAGGAGGATTTTCGATTGATTGAAAGAATTAAAGATAAAAAAGTAATATTTGTTTTTAATAAAATGGATTTGCCTGTAAAAATTAATAAAAAAAGGATATTTGAAAAAATAAATAATCGCCCCTGGCTTGAAATCTCAGCAAAAGAAGAGACGAATTTTGATAAACTAAAAGATTTAATGAAAAGAATTTTTATGCCCGAAGAGAGGAAAAGCGAAGAGATAATTTTAAGCTTAAGACAAAAATTACTTCTCGAAAGGGTCAGAGAATGCTTAGCTGAAGCCAGTCAACTCTTAGAAGATGGCTATTCTGAAGAATATTTTTTAGAAGAAGCGAGAAAGGCAGCAGAATATTTAGGAGAATTAACTGGAGAAATAAAAATTGATGAAATTCTAAATGAAATTTTCAAAAATTTTTGCATAGGGAAATAATATGAGTTTTATTGATGAATTCGAGGTTATAGTTGTTGGTGCAGGACATGCTGGTTGTGAAGCAGCTTATGCTGCTGCAAAAATGGGGTTAAGCACAGTTTTGATTACAATCCATTTAGAAACCATAGCTCAAATGTCATGCAATCCAGCAATAGGAGGTTTGGCAAAAGGACATTTGGTCAGAGAGATAGATGCTCTGGGAGGGATAATGGCTCTCCTTACAGATGAAACAGGTATTCAATTCAGACTTCTCAATAGAAGCAGAGGAGCAGCTGTTCAGGCACCGCGAGCTCAGGCAGATAAGGCTTTATACCGTCTCACAATGAAAAGCTGGCTTGAAAAATGTCCTAATCTTACCGTTTTTCAGGGAATTGTTACAGAGATTTTGGTTAAAAATAAAAAAGCCATCGGAGTTTGTCTCTTAGATGGAAGTAAAATCAAAGGGAAAGCTGTTATTCTTTCTCCAGGGACATTTTTAAATGGTTTAATTCATATTGGTTTAAATAGCTATCCTGCGGGGCGAGCGAATGAACCTCCTTCTGTTGAGCTTGCTCAATGTTTGAAAAAATTAGGCTTTAAAATGATGCGTTTGAAAACCGGAACACCGATGAGGCTTGACTATAATACAATAGATTGGAATAAGTTTATACCTCAGCCAGGAGACGATAAACCTGTTCCCTTTTCTTTCAGAACAAAAAAAACCCTTAAAAATAAAATTCTTTGTTATATTGGATATACAAATGAGAAGGTTCATCAGGTTATAAGAAACAATTTGGATAAATCTCCTCTTTTTAGCGGGAAAATTATTGGAATTGGACCGAGATACTGTCCTTCTATAGAAGACAAAGTTGTGAAATTTCCCCATAGACAGAGGCATCAATTCTTTTTAGAACCAGAAGGACTGAATACAACAGAGGTGTATGTGAATGGTTTATCTTCGAGTTTACCCATTGAAGTCCAGAAGGAAATTCTTAAAAATATTCCAGGGCTTCAGGACACAAAAATGTTAAGACCAGCTTATGGAATAGAATACGATGCTTCAAGCCCCACTCAATTGAAACACACTTTAGAAACAAAATTAATTGAAAATTTGTATTTTGCTGGACAGATAAATGGTACTTCTGGCTATGAAGAAGCAGCAGCCCAAGGAATAATTGCTGGGATTAATGCAGCCTTAAAAATAAAAGGGAAAAAAGAATTTATTTTGGGAAGAGATGAGGCTTACATAGGAGTTTTAATAGATGACCTTGTAACAAGAGGGGTGGAAGAGCCATACAGGCTTTTTACCTCACGGGCGGAGTACAGATTAATGCTTCGTATAGATAATGCTGACGAAAGGCTAATGAAATATGGATATAAATTTGGTTTGATAGATGAAGATACTTATGAGGAATTTCTGAGAAAAATTGAAAAATGTAAAAAAATAATTACTTTCCTTGGTGAGAAGAAAATAAAGACAGAAAATAATGAGATTGTCTCTTTAAAAAAATTACTAAAAAAACCTAAAATAAGCTTAGAAAATGTGATAGAATACTTACGACATGAAGGAATGAATAATTTATCCGATGAAGAAAAAAGGTATATTGAGGCTGAAGTAAAGTACGAAGGGTATATTCGCAAACAAAAAAGAGAAATTTTAAAAATGAAAAGAGAAGAGAGGAGGAAAATCCCTTTTGATCTGGATTTTAAAAAGATTCCCGGATTATCCAGAGAAATTATTGAGAAGTTAGAGAAATATCGGCCAAAAACTCTTGGAGAAGCAAAAAAAATATCTGGAATAACTCCTGCAGCTATTACAAATATAAGTATTTATCTGCGAATTTTAGAGCGAGGAAAAAGTTAATGATAAATGAATTAAGGAAGAGACTGGAAAGTTATTCTCTTAAAATTGATGATGAGAAAATAGAGCTTTTAAGAAAATTTTATCTATTTCTTAAAGAAACGAATGAAAAAATAAATTTAATGGCAAGAAGAAATTTTGATAGGACTTTCCTTTCACTTGTTTTTCAAAGTATATGGGCTGGGAGTAAAATCATGCGGTTTAATTCTTTAATAGATGTAGGTTCAGGAGCGGGTTTTCCAGGGATTCCAATAAAAATATATTGGCAATCTATTAAAGTTTATTTAATAGAACCGAAGAAAAAAAAAGTCAATTTTTAGTTGACCTGAAAGAAAAATTGAGTTTGAATAATATGGAAGTAATGAGGTGTGATTTTTCTCAAGCAATAGAGCTGTTGGGTAAAAAGAAAGAGAAAATAGATTATTTGATTTCACAGGGAATCAGAAGAAAGGAGAAGTTAGTTACAGAAAAATATAACATAATTCAGAAGGGCTATATTTTTTTAACAGGAATTGAAGAAGTAGAAAGATTAAAAAAGTTAAAAAAATTGAGCAAATATAAATGGTGTGTACACGAAATACCGGAAAAAGAAAATTTCTTTATGGTAATGCTTAGAAGACAGAATGTTTCACGTGAAACATTTAATCTCTAAAAATGGGTAAGGTTATTTCTATAGCTAATCAAAAAGGAGGAGTTGGAAAGACCACAACAGCTATAAATCTTGCATCATGTTTGGCTGTTGCTGAAAAGAAAACTTTAATAATAGATATAGACCCCCAAGGGAATGCAACGAGTGGGTTGGGAAGAAATAAGTTGAATTCAAAAGGGACCTATCATGCTTTAATATCTGGGAAATTCTATCCGGATTTAATTATTAATACTGATTTAGAGTATCTTTATTTATGCCCTTCCTCTCCTGAATTGGCAGGAGCTGAGGCAGAGCTTTTCTCCCTTGATAATAGAGAGAGAAGACTCTCAATAGCCCTTTCTACAATTGAGAACAATTTTGAATATATTTTTATTGATTGCCCTCCTTCCCTTGGTTTCCTTACAATAAATGCTTTGACTGCATGTCATTCTGTTTTAATTCCTATCCAATGTGAGTATTATTCGCTCGAAGGAGTAACTGATTTGTTAAAAATTTTAGATGAAGTAAAAAAATATCTTAATCCAAGGCTTGAGATAGAAGGGATTCTTTTAACAATGCATGACGAGAGGACAAATTTATCCAAACAAGTAGTGGAGGAAATAAAAGATGTTTTTAAAAGCAAAGTTTATGACTCAATAATACCTCGAAATGTTACTATTGCAGAAGCGCCGAGTTTTGGAAAACCTGTAATTTTGTATAATATAAAATCAAAGGGAGCCCAGGCTTACTTAAATTTTGCAAAGGAGTTTCTTACAAAATGAAAAAAAAGGCATTAGGCAAAGGAATAAAAGCTTTCCTTACCGAGGATTTAAGTATTTTAAAAGAGGAAAGGTATGCAGAGATTGATATTGATCAGATAAAACCAAATCCCTATCAGCCACGAGTTAAATTTGAAGAAGAATCAATAAGAGAATTGGCAGAATCCATAAAAAAAGCAGGGGTGATTCAGCCTATAGTAGTTGCTCCAGAAAAAGATTATTATCAAATTATTACAGGAGAGAGAAGATGGAGAGCTGCACAGAAAATCGGCTTAAAAAAAATTCCAGTAATAGTCAAAAATATTCCAAAAGAGCAACAGATTGAACTTTCCCTTATAGAGAACTTGCAGAGAGAAGATTTAAATCCAATAGAAATTGCACAGGCATATAAACAAATGTCTGAATTGCTTAATTTGACTCATCAGGAGATAGCTGAACGGGTGGGAAAGGACAGGGCGTCAGTAACGAATTATCTTAGATTGTTAAAATTACCTGAAGAAATTCAAAATGCGTTATTAGAAAATAAAATCTCTATGGGACATGCACGAGCTTTACTTGCTCTTGAAAATGAGGAGCTTCAATTAAAAGTTACCCGGGAAATTGTTAATAAGAATTTATCGGTTCGGGAGACAGAAAGACTTATTAAACGAATTGTAAGAGGAGAAACAAAGAAAAAGCCTCAGATTGACCCAGATATAAAAGCTTTAGAGGAAGAACTTATGAGAATACTTGGCACAAAGGTGATGATAAATAATACGCAAAAAGGTGGTTATGTTAAAATATATTACTATAATAAAAGAGATTTGGAAAGAATTTATAATTTAATAAAGGATTAAAGAATGACTAAAAAAGAAAAAAACGATGAAATTTGTGGGTTTATTGACCAGGGGACAGAGTTTAATGGCAATTTAAAATTCAATGGTACATTTAGAATTGATGGGAATTTTAAAGGAAAAATTACTTCAAATTCAAAATTAATTGTTGGGGAAAAAGGAAAAGTAGAAGCAGAAATAGAAATAGGTCATCTTATTGTAAGTGGAGAGGTTAGAGGAAAAATTAATGCTAAGGAAAAAATCGAGGTTTATTCAAAGGGAAAAGTATACGGGGATATTGTGACTCCGAAACTGATGGTTGAAGAAGGGGCTTTTTTCCATGCTTCCTGTAAAATGAATGGACATACTGATAAAATCTCAAAATGAGGGCAGTAGGCATTATACCTGCAAGATACGGCTCTACAAGATTTCCTGGCAAACCCCTTGCTGATATTCTTGGGAAACCAATGATACAACATGTTTATGAGAGAGCAATTCATGCGAAGTTATTGGATGAAGTGATTGTAGCAACTGATAGCCCTTTAATTGAGAAAGAGGTTAAAAAATTTAATGGAAAAGTTTGTATGACTTCCCCTTGTCATAAGACAGGGACAGAGAGAATTGCTGAGATTGCAGAAAAGATAGATTTCGAGATAATAATTAATATCCAGGGGGATGAGCCTTTGATAGAACCTGAATCTCTGGACGAGCTGGTAAAATTAATGCAAAATGGTGATGTCCTTATGGCTACTCTAATTGAGAAAGAGAGCGATTTATCTTTAATTAATGACCCAAATGTGGTTAAAGTGGTAATAGATAAGGATAATTATGCTATTTATTTCTCCAGAGCTCCAATTCCATTTAGAGCAAAAAGTTTTTTTTATCGACATATAGGAGTATATGGATTCCAGAAAAAATTTCTAATGGAATTTGTTAATTATCCTTCCTCATTTTTAGAACAGACAGAAGGATTAGAACAATTGAGAGCTTTAGAAAATGGCATTAAAATAAAAGTTCTCCATTCCAGTTCCTATACATGGAGTGTGGATACAGAGGAAGATTTGAAGAAAGTAATAAATTATTTAGAAGGTAAAAGAAATGGCTAAATTTATCTTTGTTACAGGCGGTGTACTTTCCGCCTTAGGAAAAGGGATTGCTGCTGCTTCTATTGGCTGTTTACTTGAAGCGAGGGGATTTAAGGTAACTCTTCAGAAATTTGACCCATATTTAAATGTTGACCCGGGAACAATGAGTCCCTTTCAACATGGAGAAGTTTATGTCACAGATGATGGAGCAGAGACTGACCTTGATTTAGGGCATTATGAGAGATTTACAAACACCAAAACAACCAAGGATCATAATTGGACAGCAGGAAAAATTTATGAGTCGATAATAACTAAAGAGAGAAATGGCGATTATCTTGGAAAAACTGTTCAGGTTATTCCCCATGTAACAGATGAAATTAAAAGCGCAATCCTTAGAATCGTGAATGATAATGATATTGTAATAGCAGAAATAGGAGGAACTGTTGGAGATATTGAAAGTCTTCCTTTTTTGGAAGCAATTCGTCAAATGAGGCTTGAATACGGTAAGGAAAACACTCTTTTTATCCATTTAACTTTAGTCCCATATATCAGGACAGCAGGAGAGCTTAAAACAAAACCTACTCAACATAGTGTAAGAGAATTAAGAGAAATTGGAATACAACCAGATATTTTATTGTGCAGAACGGACCGTTTTTTACCTCCGGAATTAAAGGCAAAAATCTCCCTTTTCACAAATGTTCCGGAAGAGGCTGTTATTACCGCAAAGGATGTGGATATCATATATGAAGTTCCTTTAGTTTTTGCTAAACAGGGTCTCGATTCGATTATATTAAAACTTCTAAATCTTCCGGAAAGACCACGGAATCTCGAAGCATGGGAGAATTTAGTAAAAAAAATGAAAAATCCAAAGGATGAAGTTGATATTGCTTTAGTAGGGAAGTATGCTGGTCTACATGATTCTTATAAAAGTCTTGTAGAAGCACTCGTTCATGGAGGAATTGCTCATGACTTAAAAGTTAATATACATTGGATTGAATCTGAAGATATTACTCCAGGAAAAGAAGAACAATTTTTATCCAATGTTGATGGTATTTTGGTGCCAGGAGGATTTGGAATAAGAGGAATTGAAGGGAAAATTCTCGCAATATCCTATGCCCGCAACAATAAAGTTCCATTTTTTGGGATATGTTTAGGAATGCAGTGTGCTACAATAGAGTTTGCCAGAAATGTTTGTGGTTTAGAAAGAGCCAATAGCACAGAATTTGACCCAGCTACTCCTCATAAAATTTTCTTTAAATGGAGAGAAATAGCAGGAATTGAGAGGATGGGAGGAACAATGAGACTTGGTGCTTATAGATGTAAACTCGAAAAAGATTCTTTTGCTTATAGAGCTTATGGCGAGGAAATAATATCCGAAAGACACCGTCATCGTTACGAATTTAATCCAGAATATGAAGAGATACTGGTGAAACATGGACTTGTTATTTCTGGAAAAAATCCTGAAACAAATCTGGTTGAAATCATAGAAATAAAAGAGCATCCCTGGTTCTTGGGATGCCAGTTTCATCCTGAGTTTAAATCAAAACCTCTTTCTCCCCATCCTTTATTTAAAGCTTTTATTGGAGCTTGCTATGAACACAGAAACAAGAGAAATTGAGGTTTCTCCTGGAATAAAAATAGGAGGGAAAAATCCCTTATTTTTAATTGCAGGTCCATGTGTTATTGAAAATGAACATCATGCTTTTTTCCTTGCTCAAGAAATTAAGAAAATTGCAGAACAATTAGAAATCCCTTTTATTTTTAAAGCTTCCTATGATAAAGCAAATCGCTCTTCCATTTCTTCATATAGAGGACCGGGTTTAGAAAGAGGTTTAAAGATATTATCTTCTATTAAAAAGGAATTAAATATTCCAATAACTTCAGATGTTCATGAAACCCATCAGGTGGAAAAGGCGGCTGAGGTATTGGATATAATTCAAATACCAGCTTTTCTTTGTAGACAGACAGATTTATTGATTGAGGCTGCAAAAACTCAAAAGGCTGTAAATATAAAAAAGGGGCAATTTATGGCTCCATGGAATATGGATACAATTATTGAGAAAGCTTTGCATCAAGGAAATGATAAAATAATTATTACTGAGAGGGGAACATGTTTTGGTTACAATAATTTAATATTTGATGTTAGATCAATCCCTGTGATGAAAGAGTTTGGGTTTCCAGTAGTTATTGATGCATCTCATAGTGTACAAAAGCCAGGTGCTAAAGGAGTTTCTTCAGGAGGAGATGCAGATTTTATTCCGATCCATGCAAAGGCAGGAGTTGTAGCAGGTGCTGATGGAGTGTTTTTAGAAATACATGAAAATCCATCTCAAGCCCTTTCTGATGGAGATAACTCATTGAAATTAAATAAATTATATAATTTGTTAGAAATCCTTATTAAGATTAAAAAAGTTGTGGAGAGTGGGCATGATTGAAATAGGAAAGAAAGTTTTAGAAGTAGAAGCAAAGGCTGTTAAAAATTTAATAAGCAGGATAGACAAACAGTTTGAAAAAGCGGTAGAACTTATTTATGAATGTAAAGGAAAAGTTGTTATTACTGGGATAGGAAAGTCAGGATTGATTGCTCAAAAAATTGCTGCAACTTTTACTTCAACTGGAACCCCTGCTATTTTTATGCATCCTACAGAAGCTGTTCATGGAGACCTTGGAATAATTCTTGATGATGATATAGTAATCGCTATTTCTTACAGTGGAGAAACAAAAGAAATAATTACTCTGCTGGAGTTTATTAAAAGAATAGGAGTAAAACTAATTTCTTTGACAGGGAATAAAAATTCCAAATTAGCGAAATATAGCGATATAATTTTAGATATTAGTGTAGAGCAAGAAGCGTGCCCGATTGGTTTGATTCCCACATCAAGCACAACAGCTGCCTTAGCCATGGGGGATGCCTTAGCTATTGCTGTAATGCAAAAAAAAGGCTTTGGAAAAGAAGATTTTGTTTTTGTTCATCCCCGAGGTCAAATAGGAAAAAGACTTTTAAAAGTGAAACATCTGATGCATACTGGAAAAGAGGTTCCTGTGGTAACTATAAAAACACCAATGCGAGAGACTGTTCAGGAAATGACAGAGAAAAAGCTTGGAGTAACCTGTGTTGTTGATGAAAACAAAAAACTTGTTGGAATAATAACTGATGGAGATTTGAGAAGATTACTTATTAAATATGGGAATTTTATGAACAAAACAGCAGGAGAATGTATGAAGCTCGATCCAATAACAATCGATAAAGAAGAACTCGCTACAGAAGCATTGAATATTATGGAAGATAAAAAGATAACTTCTCTTATAATAAAAAATGAAAGGGGAGAAGTTGAAGGAATAATTCACCTGCATGACTTATGGCGCACGGAAATGTTTTAAAAATGAGAGCAGAAGAAAGAGCAAGAAAAATAAAAATGATAATAATGGATGTGGATGGGACTTTAACAGATGGCATTTTATATGTTATGCCTGATGGAGAGGAAATAAAGGGCTATAATGTAAGAGATGGGACAGGAGTTCTTCTTGCTCATTTAGCAGGATTAAAGACAGCCATCATTACTGGAAAAAAATCAAGGGCTCTTGATAAAAGAGCGGAAAGACTCGGAATAAAAGAAGTTTATCAGGGATATGTAGATAAAAAAAGTGTTTTGTTTGAGATATTGAAAAAGCATTCATTAAAAGCAGAAGAGGTAGCATTTATCGGAGACGATATTGGAGATCTGGAGATTATGAAGACAGTTGGTCTTGCAGGGGCAGTTGCAGATGCACATCCAGAAATAAAAAGCATATCTCATTTTGTTTCAAATTTTGAAGGAGGAAAAGGAGCTGTCAGGGAATTTATTGAATTTATACTCAAAGCACAAAATAAATGGGAAGTTTTGATAGATCAGATAAAAAATTTAAAAAATAACATGGAGAATAAAAAATGAAAATAAATCCTGAGATTTTTCGCCAATATGATATCAGAGGAGTGGTAGATAAAGATTTAACTCCGAAAATAGTTGAGATTATTGGAAAAGGAATAGGAACTTATTTAAGAGAAAGAAATAAAAGAGAAATTGTAATTGGAAGAGATGCTCGATTAAGTTCTCCTGAATTTAGAAATTCCCTTTTAGCAGGATTAATTTCCACGGGATGTAAAGTAATAGATTTAGGTTTGATTCCCACTCCTTTATTATATTTTTCAATTTTTTATCATGAAAAAGAAGGGGGAGTGATGATCACGGGTTCCCATAATCCTCCTGAATATAATGGATTTAAAATAATGTGTGGGGAAGAAACTCTTTATGGAGAGCAGATTCAAGAAATTTATAAAATAATTTCAAATGAAAGATACATAGAAGAAAAAGGCAGTTATTCTGTTTATAACATTATTCCTGAATATCAAGAATACTTATGCAAAAATGTTAAAATTAAAAAGAAGTTAAAAGTTGTGGTAGATGCTGGAAATGGGACTGGAGGAGTTGTTGCGGTTCCGATTTACAGACGACTCGGGCTTGAAGTAGAAGAATTGTATTGTGAACCTGATGGTAATTTCCCCAATCATCATCCTGACCCCACTGTTCCTGAATATTTAGAGGATTTAAAAGAAAGAGTGAGGAAAACAGGCGCTGATATTGGAATTGCATTTGATGGAGATGCTGATCGCCTTGGGGTTATAGATGAAAAGGGAAATATATTATGGGGCGACCAGTTAATGATAATTTTCTGCCGCGATATACTTCCAGAAAATCGTGGTGCAGCCATAATTTCTGAGGTTAAAGCCTCCCAGCTTCTTTATGATGAAATCGAGAAACTCGGGGGCAGACCAATTATGTGGAAAACCGGACATTCCTTTATAAAAAAGAAAATAAAAGAGGAAAAGGCTCTTTTAGCTGGAGAGATGAGCGGTCATCTTTTCTTCGCGGATAGATATTTTGGATTTGATGATGCTATATATTCTGCATTAAGACTACTTGAAATACTTTCTAAACAGGACAAACCCCTCTCCCAGATGCTTTCAGATTTACCTAAAACTTACAGAACTCCTGAAATACGAGTGTATTGCTCAGACCAGGTTAAATTTAGAATAGTAGAAAAAGTAAGAAGGAAATTAGCAGAGAAATATCCAATAATTGATATTGATGGTGTAAGGGCTATTTTCCCGGATGGCTGGGGATTAGTAAGAGCTTCTAATACTCAACCTGTTTTAGTTCTTCGTTTTGAAGCAAAAACAGAGCAGGCATTAAAGGAGATAGAATCTGTTGTAAAAGCAGAAATAGAAAATGCGATTAAGGAGTTAGAAAACAATTGAGCAGTTTTTCAATTTGGGAAATAATTCTCCTTTCTTTTATTCAGGGAACAACAGAATTTTTCCCTATTAGCAGTTCCGGACACCTTGTCCTTGTTCAAAAATTATTAAATGTAAAAGAACCCCAAATATTACTCAATATAGTACTTCATCTGGGAACCCTTTTTGCCATTTTTATTTATCTGAGAAAGGAAATAAAAGAATTAATAATTGGTTTTAAGAATTTTCTTCTTTCTCCTTCTAAACATTTAAAGACTCCCCAAACTATAACAATTTTCCAGTTAGTTATAGCCACTATTCCCACAGCATTGATAGGTTATTTTTTTAATAAACCTTTAGAAAAAGCTTTTGGTTCATTACGAGCTGTAAGTATATCATTATTGATTACCGGATTATTTCTTTTATTAACTAAATTCAGTAAAGAAAGAGAGGAGAATAAATTAATACTTCACCCTCTGATTATCGGAATTTTTCAGGGTTTAGCTATTGTCCCGGGTCTTTCGCGTTCCGGACTCACCATAGGAATTGCATTACTTCTTGGATGGAAAAGAGAAAAAGCTGCTAAATTTTCTTTTTTAATTTTTATTCCCGCTATTATTGGTGCTTTTATTTTTGAAATAAGTAAAATTCAGCTTTATTCTCAGGATTGGACAATCCTTCTATTTGGTTTTATTATGACTTTTATTATTGGAGTTTTCTCTTTAATCTTCCTGGTTAATATAGTGAAAAGAGGGGCTTTTTCTTCTTTTTCAATTTATTGCTTTGTAATTGGACTATTAGCCCTTATGCTTTCATATAAATTATAATTAAGGGGAAAGGAAATGTTTAGAAAAGGAGTTTTCATTTTTTTTACATTGTTTATCTTATTTTCAACTGGTTTTATTAAATCCCAATGCATAATTGGTCAATATGAAGACGAAGCCCCTTTCGGTACTTGGAATATTCTCGGAGTTTACGATGCTCGTGCAATTGGAATGGGTGAGTCTTTGTTTGGTCTAATTGAAGAACCCCTTGGACTTATCTTCCTCAGGGACAACTTTTTTTCCTTTAGTTTGAGCTTTATAAACAATAAAGCAGAGTTCTTTAAATATTCCTTTATTAATACAAGTGATATCTATTTTTCAAGAAATTTGAAGACTTCTTACATAGGCATGGATTTCGCCCATAGTCTAATAAAATTTAAAAAATGGTTTTTCGCTTTGAGTTTCACTCAACCAGAGACTTATTTCAGACCAGCAGTTGAAGTAAATTACTCATATAGAGGAGAAACCTATAGAACAATAAAAGCTGATTTTGAAGGCTATTTAAACAGTTTAAACTTTTCTATAGGAAGAAAGCTTAATCAATTGATTACTATTGGAGTTGGGATTCATTATGTTTACGGTGAAATAAAAAGAAAAATTGAAGATAATTACACTTATTATCAAGTAGTTACAACAGACGATAGGAGCCAAAAATTAAAAGGATATTATTTTAGCTTAAATATACTCATGGATGTAACTCCTAAATTCAAATTATTAGTTAATTTCAGAACACCCTATACTCGTCATTCGGAAAGTAAAAGTTCTCTTAAATATTTCTCATCAAAAAAGCAAGTTGAAATAGAGATTAAAGGAAGTGCCCAGGATAAAATTAAAATTCCCCTTACAATAGGAAGTGGAATTTTATATAAAATGAAAAGGGATTTACTTTTTACTGCCAGTATAACTTTCTTTAACTGGGCAGATTATAAAATTACCTATTTTGACGAAGATAAAAAAAGAGATTTTAAAAATATAATAAAAATTGGAGCAGGTTTTGAGTATATAAGCCATTTAAAAATAAAAAGTTTTACCTTCTCTGTCCCCTTGAGAGCCGGATACATATATGACCCTCAGCCAATGAAAAATCCAAATTCATATTATAATTATTTTACTCTGGGAGCTGGTATCTATTACAAAAAATACGGGCTGGATTTTGGTTTTATGTTCGGAAAAGAAAACGGCTCAGGCAATTCTCTTCATACCTCTAAATTTGTATGTAATTTAAATTTCCAAATGTAAAAGGGGTAAAAAATGAGAAAAGCTTTAATTATATTTTTTATTTTCTTTCTTACTTTAATAAATCTCTCAGCCCAAAATCCAGAAGATTTTATTATCATCTCTGTGAAGATGGATGAGCCCTCTTTGAAAAACATAGTAATGCGAGGAAATATTGATATTTTAATGAAAAAGGATGGGAAATTGTATTTATTGGTGGAGAGGAAAAAGCTTCGAGAGTTTTTCAGAGAAGGCTTGAGATTTGAATTTCCAGAGGGTGAAATAGTTCCTCCTGTTTCAAAGCACGGTTTAAATGGAGCATATCATTCTTATACCGAGTTGGAGAGAGATTTATTTGAATTAGAAAAATCTTATCCTGAGATAGCAAAGGTATTTGATATTGGAGACTCATGGGAAAATAGAAATATTTATGCGATAAAAATAAGTGATAATGTTGAATATGACGAAGATGAGGCAGAAGTTTTTTTTGTTGGATGTCATCATGCTCGAGAATGGATTACAGTGGAAATTCCCTATTTAATAGCTCATTATTTGTTGTTGAATTATTATCAGGATTCAAAAATTAAGTGGATTGTGGATAACAGTGAAATCTGGATTGTTCCCCTTTTGAATCCCGATGGTTTGGAGTATTCCATCACGACCTTTCGTTATTGGAGAAAAAACAGAAGAGATAATGGAAACGGAAGTTATGGAGTTGATTTAAATAGAAATTATGGCTATATGTGGGGCTGTGATAATATAGGTTCAAGTCCAAACACATTCTCTCAGACTTATAGAGGGCCTTATCCTTTTTCAGAGCCAGAGACTCAGGCAATAAAGAATCTTTTTGAGCAGAAAAATTTTAAGGTTGTGGTAAGTTATCACAGTTATTCTCAGACCATTTTGTATCCCTGGGGCTATACAAAGGAACCTTCTCCATTGAATGATTTACTGGAAGAATTAAGCAGTAAAATGTCAGAGCTCATTTATCAGGTTAATGGCAATTTATATGAATTTGGACAGGGTGGAAGTTTTTTTTATCTCACAAATGGAGATGCTACTGATTGGTTTTTGGGAATCTATAATATTCCTGCCTTTACAATAGAATTACCTCCGGTTGATTTTATCTCAGGAGGGTTTTTCAATTCCGAGGAAGATATAATTCCAATTTTTAAGGAAAATCTACCAGCAGCACTCTTTTTAATTGAATGGGCAATAACAACAAATAATTAATTTTGAAATACATTTAATTGTGTTATATTTTAGTTAAGATGAAAAGAAGAGTCATAAAAGAAGAGAAAGAATGTATTATTAAAAAAATATCAACCAAATTAAATGAACTAATGTATATCAAATTTGCATATATTTTTGGATCTTTTATGAAAGAAAAAGAATTTTCTGACATTGATATAGGGATTTATATTGAAGAAAAAGAAATTAATGACTATTTAGATATTGAACTTGACTTGGAAGAAGAACTTCAGTCTATTATTAATCTACCAGTAGATGTGAGGATAATAAATCATGCTCCTTTATCATTTGTTTATCATGTTATAAAGGAAGGAGTTTTAATTTTAGAAAGAGACACCTTAAAACGTTCAGATTTTGAGAGTTTGATTTTTAAAAAGTATTTTGACTTCTCTCATTTTAGAAGAGAATATTTGAAAGAGGTAGTAAATGCCCCAATTTGACCAGGATAGAATATTAAAATTAATATCCCAAATGCGTAAGGCGCTTCTACATCTTAATAGACTTAAAGAATACGACAGAGAAGATTTTTTAAATGACCCAGACAAAATAGGAAGTGCAAAGTATTATTTTATTATTGCAATTGAAGCTGCTATTGACATGTGCAATCATATTATTTCCCGGAACGGCTATCGTGTTCCTGAAGATTATGCAGATACTTTTGCAGTTCTTGGAGAACAGGGCGCTTTTGACAAAGAGTTTGTAAAAGAATTGAAAAAAATGGCTAAGTTTAGAAACAGGTTAGTACATCTTTATTGGGAAGTAAATGATGACCAAATCTACAATATTTTGCAAACAAAATTAGGAGATTTCAAAAAATTTCTTACTGAATTAGGTGAATTTCTTAATTTACAGGAAATTACTAATACTCTTTGATTAT
>CAZWBN010000003.1:19432-30732 GCA_964632095.1 uncultured Clostridia bacterium
AATTGGAATAGGAATGATTTTAAGTTCCCTGTTAATGAAAGAGAGAAAGTAGGAAATAGACTAATTTCTATCGAAATAATCAATTTTTTGAAATAATCTATTTATCAGTTAAAATATAGAGTTATGGACAAGCCAAAACTTTTAGTTCACATCTGTTGTGCACCTGATGGTCTCTATGTTGTTCAATTACTTCAAGAAAAATATAATGTAAGTGGCTATTTTTACAATCCAAATATTCATCCTGAAGAAGAATACCGATTAAGATTACAGGAAACAAAAAAAATAGCAAAAATTTTAAATTTTAATTTAATCGAGGGAGAATATGAATCAGATAAATGGTTCGAAATGGTCAAGGGATTTGAAAATGAGCCTGAAAAGGGGAGAAGATGTGATATTTGTTATGCAATTAGATTGGACAAGACTGCAAGAATAGCAAAAAGTAAAAATTTTGATATTTTCACAACAACACTTACAATAAGTCCATGGAAGAAAGCACAGAAAATCAATCAAATAGGAAGAATGCTCGGGGAAAAATATAAAATTGAATTTTTGGAAGCTGATTTTAAGAAAAAAGATGGTTTTAAAAAAAGTGTAGAATTGAGCAAAAAATTTAACCTATACAGGCAGAATTATTGTGGATGTATTTACAGTCGTCGGAAAAATTAAATTGTGAATGGGGAAATGAAGAAAGAAGCAGTAAAAGTAACCGTTTTTGGAGTGGTTCAGGGAGTAGGTTTTCGCCCCTTTGTTTATCGTCTGGCTAAAAGATTAGAGTTTTCAGGGTGGGTGAAGAATTTTGGGCTTGGAGTTGAAATCTGGCTTGAAAGCAATAGTTCTGAAAAATTTTCAGAATTTCTCACACTTCTTAGAAAGGATAGACCTCCTCTTTCTCTAATTAAAGAAATAAAGGTTGAGGAGAAGTCACCTGAGGGATTTACGGATTTCAAAATAAAGAAAAGCAAACCAGGGGAAGCTTTTGTTTTTATCTCTCCTGATATATCCGTTTGTGATGAATGTCTTAAAGAGATGAATGACCCGAAAGATAGACGATACAGATATCCTTTTATAAACTGCACAAATTGTGGTCCAAGATATACAATAGTTGAGTCCCTCCCCTATGACAGGGATAAGACAAGCATGAAAAATTTTGAAATGTGTCCGGAGTGTAGAAAAGAATATGAGAATCCGCTTGATAGGCGTTATCATGCACAGCCCGTAGCATGTCCTACTTGTGGTCCACATGTAGAATTAAAAGATGCGAAAACAGGTAAAAAAATCGAGAATCCTGTCGAGAATGCAATTTCTCTACTTAAACAAGGGAAAATATTAGCGGTTAAAGGACTGGGTGGCTTTCATTTAGTTTGTGATGCTTTTAATGAAGAGGCAGTGCTTAGATTGAGAAAAATTAAGGAAAGAAAAACCAAACCCTTTGCATTAATGGCTAAGAATCTCGAAATAGCAAAGAGATTTGTAGAGATTACACCTGAAGAAGAGAAATTTCTGGTTTCACCTCAGCGTCCAATTGTTTTACTAAAAACAAAAAAGGAAATTCCAGACATAGCTCCCTTTTTAAAAGAATTTGGTATTATGCTTCCATATACACCTTTACATTGTTTGTTAATGGAAAATCTGGATTTAATTGTGGCAACAAGTTCAAATAAAAAAGATGCACCAATAATTAAAGAAGAAGATGAAGGTGTTAAGGAATTATGCGACTATATCCTAACACATAATAGACCAATTGTAATAAGAGCAGATGATTCAGTGATGAAAGTGGTAAATAAGAGTCCATTATTCATTAGAAGAGCGAGAGGATTTGTTCCTTATCCTCAGGAAGTTCCTTCAGAACTGAAGGTATCCTCTCATTTAATTGCTTTGGGAGGAGAATTAAAGGATACAATTTCAATATATAAAAATGGTTATATTGTTACAAGCCAGTTTCTCGGAGACTTGGATGAATATAAAAATTTCCAATATTTTGAGGAAGCCCTTTATCATTTGACCCATTTATTTGAGGTTAAGCCAAAAATGGTTATTTCTGATCTTCATCCTGATTTTCGAACCACAAGATTTGCTCAAAAAATGGATATACCGCATTTTCAAATACAGCATCACTTTGCCCATTCCCTTGCACCAATGATAGAGCATGGAATTTCTCCAAAAGAAACAGTGCTTGGAGTGTCCCTTGATGGATTTGGTTACGGCGATGATGGGAAAGCATGGGGTGGTGAATTCTTGATATGCAATTATTCCAGCTATAAAAGATTTGCACATTTTGAATATGTTCATTTACCAGGAGGAGATTTAGCTTCAAAACAGCCGTGGAGAATGGCTTTGAGCTATTTATATAAGTTGTTTGGTGAGAATATTCCGAATTTGGAAGTGTTTAGAAATATAGAGAGAAAAAAGATAAAAGCAGTTCTTTCTCAGATTAAATATGAAATTAATTCACCTTTAACTTCAAGTTGCGGGCGTCTTTTTGATGCAGTTTCCCATCTACTCGGAATAGCACCTCTGGAAGTTGAATATGAGGCTGAAGCTCCAATGAGACTTGAAGCAATTTCTTTTCCTATTGAAAATGAATTTTATGAGTTTAAATTACTAAATAAAAAACCCATTCAAATATCCTTTTTACCAGTAATAAATTCTATTTTAAATGACTTAAAAAATAAAAAAGATATTAGTTTTATAGCATCAAAATTTCATTCAACCATAGTTCAAGCAATAAAGGAAATCGCTATTTTTGCAAGAGAAAAATATGGTATAAAAACTGTTTCCCTGAGCGGAGGAGTATTTTTAAATAAAATAATTTTATCCCTATGCGAGAAAATTTTAGAAAAGGAAGGGTTTAAAGTAATAAGGTCAATTAATTATTCCCCTAACGATGAATCTCTTTCTATTGGTCAAATTGCATATGGCTTAAATAAATTAAAGGAGTTGGAGAAATGAGTCGAAATGAATTAAAAGCCCAATTAACCTTTGTTAAAGGAATGCAATTTATAGGAGTGGGAGATTCTCATCATGGTGTGGTTCTTGATTCAGATTTTGAAGGAGATATACCCGCAGGTAGTAAGCCCATGGAGTTGCTGTTGATTGCTTTAGGAGGTTGCACTGGAATGGATGTTATATCCATTCTCAAGAAGAAAAGACAGGAAGTCAGTTATTTTGCTCTTGATATTAGAGGGTATAGAAGAGATGAGCATCCTCGAATTTTTGAAAAAATCGAAATTAAATATATTTTAAAAGGGAATAATCTTTCTGAGCAGGCAATTGAACGAGCAATCGAATTATCTCAGGAAAAATATTGTTCTATTACTGCTATGTTAAAGGCAACCACTAAAATAGAAACTTCTTATGAGATTTTAAGGTAAGATTAGTAAATTATTCAATCTTAAATATAATTTTAAAGCCACCAAAAAGGAAAGAAATAAAATTTAAAAGGAGAGAAAAGAGGAGACCAATTATTCCTATTAAAATAAAGCCAGAAAAACCTCCGATTAGCCCATAAATTAAACTTCCAGTAATGGTTCCATGAATATCTCTGAGAAAAGAAGGGAGAAAAGTAATATATCTATAGAAATAATTAATTGCGCCTATAAAAACTCCAGCTATTGCACCAGCAATTAACCCCATTCCACTTAGAAAAGGGAGAGAGGGACCAATTTTTAAATTTTTAAACCTTAAAATATAATCTTTTTCTTCTTTTATTGGTTGTCCGCATATAGGACAAAAATTATATTCATCCTTTAAATTATTTCCACAGTGTGAACAGATTTTAACCTCTTCTTTTAGTTTAGTGCCACAAAAAACACAAAAAATAGCATTTTCCTCATTTTCCTTTTCACAGGAGTAACATATTATTTTCTCTTCTTCTTTATAAGGAGGAGAAGATTGAATCCATTTCTCTCCATCATAATAATACCATTTGCCTGTCTGAAGACCTATCATCCAGTATTTTCCTTCTTGATCTTTAATCATCAATTTTTCCAATTCTTTTCGGAATTCTTCTTTATCAATTATACCTTTTGAGTATTCATCCTTCAGCTTTTGAAATTCTTTTTCAATTTCCTTAAATCTCTCTCTCATGTTGTTACTATTATATCTTTTTTCAAATAAAATTCAATTTGGAATTATATAATAAATTTTTCAATTTTTATCCCGGGAGGACATTCCACCTCCTCCTGATATATCTTCCAGTAATATTCTCTTGTTTCTCCTAATATCTTGTAAAGTTCGTGATTTTCATCTGGCTCATAAATTCCGAGATTTTTTTTCTGATTATCTATTAATAATAATTTCTTACACCGATTTAATATTCCTGCTGTTCCTACACTGCATATTGCAACCACTTCCCTGTTTTTTACTCTATCTATTAATTCTCCATATGAGAGGTCTCTTTCCTCAACTCTAATACCCTTTTTAATTAAGATGTTTTTAATTCCCTGTATAGTAACTGAGGGAAGAATTAGATTGCTTTCCGGTATTTTAATTATTGTTCCATCTCGAAAGGCAAAAAGACAGCAGGAAGAGTCCCATTCTGTTATATTTCTTTCTCTCAAATCAAGATAGAATCTGTCATCAAGGAAAAGAGCAGAGCCAGCCTCTGGCAGGATTTTTTTTGCTTCATCTATTGCTTTTAAACTCATCAGATAATTTATTCCAAGCTTTAAATTTCCTGTGCCATTCAGACTGCACGCTCTTATTAAATACGGAATCACAACTCCACTAAAGGGTTCTCCTAAATATCTTTCATATCTACAGGCAATTATTCTAATGGATGGCTTATTGGGAAAAGTAACGCCAATTGATAATTCTTCATCTGCTGTGAATGGTCTGAGATAACCCTGAGCCTTTATCTCTGCCATTTCAATTAAGAATTCTCTGTGACTCGGTTCTTTAAAATATTTAATTAAAATATCGTAAAGCTCATCAATTGAAGGGACCAGATTTTGCTGATGTACTCCCAGATTAAAAGAAATTCCTCGTTGAAACCTCTCGAGATTTTTGTATAGGTTTAAAAAAGTCAATTCCAGTTGATTATCGCTCTTTTTTCGGCAGAAAAATCGGATTCCCTCGAAAGCAAGAAATATTCCATAATGAATAGATTTTGAAATGGCATATACTTTTGAGTCCATTTCAAGCATTTCAAGTTTTTTTTCGTCCAATAAATATCTCAATTGTTTTTTTGCCCATTTAACACCTTCAAATTTTGCCATATTATTCCTCCCAAAAAATATTAATCACTAATAAATAATCAAATTTAAGAATAAAATTCAATAAAAAATTGATGAATTTGAATTTTGAGGGGATAGCCGGTGGTAAAAGAACTAAAAAATACAATACAAATTATTAATCCTTGCAAATCCTAAAGTAAAAATTGAATTAAATAAAAATATTTCGGAATTAATTTTTAATATTTTATATCTTTGAAAAGATGGCAAGTATTTGTAAATACTTTCTCATCAAAACCCATTTCTTTTATCAAAAGGTAATTCTTATCAAGGGGATTTTTTATAGAGGAAACTTTTATTATAAATTTTAACCATGAGAAAAAATTTGTGCTTTTGTGATAACACAGTTCAGAAAGGGGTATTGGATAGTCGCTTCCAAAAAGTAATCTATCGGGAGGAATATTATCTTTTATTTTTTCTATATAAGGACTTCTTAAAGGAGTGCAAATTGCTGAGAGATCTGCAAATAATTTCCAGCCATTTCTTTCTGCATCCTTAAATAATTTTAAGAATTCATCAAAATCATCTTGGTAATTTACATCAAGAAACCAGAAATAAGGGAGAGCACAATGAGCGACAATCACCGTGACCCCCTGTTCTAATGGAGCACGGAGATATTTTGGATTATTGAATTCATTGTAATTTTTATCAGAGGTTGGAATAGCATATTCAGGACCAGCATGGCAGAGTAAAGGCAGATTGTGTTCTGCTAATTTTTTATAAAAAGGAATACATTTAGGATGGGAAGGGTTAATCATTTGAGAAGAAGGAATCCACTTACAAAGAACAGCTTTGTTTTCAAGACAGTAATTGAATTCTTCCTCCCAGTTATTGCGATATGGATGAATAGACGCACCAAAGAGAATTTTTTTGTTATTTTTTACAAGTTCTACAATATAACTATTCGGAACAAATAAGTGTGTCAATTCTGGATGAGGGATACCATTTTCATCATACACCATATCCATTGCAAGAAGCACTCCCTTATCAATATATTTTGCCTTATTAATTGCTCCAATAATGTGCTTTTTTATTCGGTTTATATCTATTTTCTTAAAAAGCGATTTTGTAAGTAACAGCATTGCGTAATAAGCAGGTGTTTTTGTAAACTCTCTGGACCAGAAACACCCACTCTGCTCATCTGGAGGCGCACCGAAGTGAATATGAATATCAATAACTTCATTATTCATTTTATTTTCCTGAATTAAAAATCTTCTATTCTATATACGATATGAATTATTTTTTCAATAATTAAAATATGATAAGAGACTAAATTGTATTTGAAAATATTGAGTTGATTTCAAAAGCTTTACGGGCTAAACTGGCATATAATTTGTAGTTTTTGTAGCTTTTAATTCCATTTTTTTCCATATGCTTTTTCTCTTATTGTATACTCATGTAATAGTTCTTTGTAAAATTCAACATCTGACCTTAAAGACCAAGAGAGTCTTTCAGATTTATATTTGTATGTCTTGACATTAAAAATATCAGACATTATTCTTTTGAAAGAATTTGATCTAAATTAAAAGAGTTAAATCATGAGTGGAAAAACAAAAAAAATTTTTAAAATCTTAGGAATTACTTTAATTACAATAATTGTTTTTGTTTTAATTCTAAGGGGTGTATTTAACTCTATAGTAACTAAGAAAGTGGATTCTGAAATTGAAAAATTAAAGGAAGAGAGACCTTTTGAAATTAAAGATTTTGAAATCAAATGTAGAGTGGAGGAGAATGGAGCAGTAAGCTGGAAGAAGATAGAGAAAAAATTTTCAGTAAATGATGAAGAAAAGGAATTTATAAAAAATACTTTTAATAAAGCTTTGGATGGGAAGCCATTAAATACCAAAGAAAGGAGTGAGATACAGAGAATTATAATATCGAATGAAGAAAGTTTTAGATTTTTTCAGGAAGTTATAAATAAACCCTGTTTTAAATATGTAGATAACTGGGATGATATAGCTATGAAGCTTAAAATTCCAAAAATAATTACCATGTTAGTATTTATGCGTCTTTATGGATTAAATGCTTTCCTTACGGCAGAGGAAGGAAATATTGAGAATGCAATAGAGCAATGTTGTTCGGGGCTGACATTCACCATTAATATTTTAAACGAACCCTTTCTGATTAATTATTTAATTGCTTCTGCGATTTATCGAGATTATGTCGAACTATTAAATAGAATTGTCTCATCTGAAAAAATAGATAATGAAAACTTGTATAGAATATTAAGAAAATTAGATTCTAATATCTGGCAAGAAAAATTTATTCTCAATTTAAAGACTGAAAGAGCATTTCATTTAGATACCTGGTCAGAGCTTTTAAAAGGTAATAAAGAAGTTATTGAAGAATTGAATATGCCACCGAAATTTTTTTTATGGTTACTTGAGCCTCTTTTTAAATATGATATGCTTTACGCTATGAAATTTTATTCACAGTATATTGAAATATGTAAACTGCCTTATTTTAAAATTTCCAATGATTTCAAATATTGGAAGAAAAAATTAGAAAATATACCTTTTTACTACATTCTTTCAAGATTTTTAATACCGAATTTCGATACAGCTTATATAAGAGAAGAAATTACAAAAGCAGTGATATTAACTGCTAAAGCTGGAATAGCATGTAAAATTTACTATAACAATTATGGAAGATTTCCTGAGCAATTATCCGAATTGGTGCCTGAAATCTTGCAAGAAATTCCTGAAGACCCTTTTACTGGTGAGCCTTTAATTTATCGCAAAACTCCAGCTGGATTTATTGTTTATAGCGCTGGTGTAAATCAGAAAGATGACGGAGGCAGAGAAACGCGGGAATTAATCCAAATAATGTTGGAAAAGGATGATGACTGGAGCTGGTATGAGGGGAGGATAACTCAATAAAATCTCGAAGATTCCTGGCTATTTTTTCTTGGGTTTTGCGCCAAACTTTTCCTCTAATTCTTTCATCAGTTTTGCTCTGTCCTTTTTAGTCCTCAAATATAAATAAAGATTCATGATTTCTTCTACTATTGCACTTGCAAAACAACCTATTTTGCTTTTATCCGTGATATTTTCTATCCTTTTTCCTGTCACATTCTCAACGAAATTACCAACTTCTCTATCAATAAGAGGCGTTAAAATACCTTCCTTATCTGGAATGACCACGAGTTTAAGTATCATTAATAAATGGGTATATTTTCTATAAAAAACAGGGTCAATTAACCCTTCTTTTTTAGCTTTTTTAGCATCAGCCATTAACTCCTCAAGTAATTTATTTACCTTCTCCCATCCTCCAGTCCCTTTCATAGCCATCTCTCTAAATCCAAGATTCAGTTTATCTAAGAGAGCATAGCCCGCTTCTTCCTTAGCGAATAGATTGAGATTAAAAGAAAACAGAAAAATAAAAACCGATATAAAAATAATTTTCCTATACATTTTATCCCTCCTTTACTATTTTTAAAACTTGGAAAATTAGATTGGGAAGAAAATCTTTTTTATATCCATCATTAATTGAATTTTTTTCTTTAGAATAATCTCTTTCACTGAATGTCCCAAGGTTTGAGAACAATTCAATCAATGAAATATACAGATCTTTATGTGAGTCTGACATGTTCTCTTTAATGTTTTCCTCTGACTTAATCTCTAATACATCATTTTTCAATATAGAAGGTTTTTCAGACCTGGATTCTTGGGAAAATAAAGCCTGTTCAAAGAATTTTTCCATTTGATTCCCTTCTGATTTTGACTTGAAAAAAGAAGGGATTATAAAAACCGCAAGGATTATTGCCGTGAAAAGAAAAAGTAAAAGCACTGCAGAGGAGAAAGATTTCATTAGCTTAAATATTGAAAAGGACTTATTTTCAAATTCTCGGGTTATAAGATTATGTAAACGAGAATTGAAATTCCTCATTCTAAAAATTCTAAGAGCTTCATTTTTTTCCTCTTCTATTAATTTTTTTATTGTATTAAACTTTTCCTCGATATTATTATTTTTCATGGTTTACCTCCCTCATTTTCTCAACAATAAACTCACGGGCTCTATGCAATCTTGACATTACAGTTCCCATTTTTATTCCAAGTATTAGAGCAATCTCCTGATAAGGAAGATTTCCGTATTCTCTGAGTATAAAAACTTCCTTTAATTTCTTTGGAAGGCTTCTTACAATTTTCTTTAGAGTCTTTAAATCCTCTTTATAAAAGAAAATAGATTCAGGAGTATTTCTTTCGATTGGCTCATTATTTAATTCCGATTTAAAAATATTGCTGAAGTTATTCTTTTTTCTATGGTCCAGACACAAATTTTTAGCAATTTTAAAGAGCCAGGGTTTTGCAAATCGAGGGTCTTTTAAAGTTCCAATTTTTTTATAAACTTTTAAATAAACCTCCTGCGTTAATTCTTCTGCATCCCACGGATCTTTTGAGAAACCAAGACAAATACGAAAAACACTTTCCTTATATTCCAATAATTCATTAAAAAGTTTCATAGCATCTGATTTTCTATTTTTTCCAGTATCCATTTATTACATATTAACTTTTCTTACTCCACTAATAAAGACGAAATAAAAAAGGAAATATTCCATTTTAAATGTTATCTAAGCGGGACTATAAGGTCGGTTAGTAATTAAAAAGTAATATATCTTTTCTTTTCTTAGACAAAGCCTCTAATTCTTTGGTAAACCCTGATTTGGAAAAGAATCCATAATATTTTTCTCTTGTACCAAGAAATTTATCTGCTTTCCTTTGTAATTCAGATAAAATATTTACTCCTATTTTCTTATTTGTCCATTTACATTCACAAAATAAAAATGAACCTTTGTCATCAAAAGCCACAATATCAATTTCGTCTGTTCTATCCCACCATCGGCCAATATTCTTTGCTTTGAAAGGAAGTCTATTCTCTTTGTTAAATTTTTTTAGTTTCTGGATACAAATTTCTTCGAATATAAATCCTGTAAAACTATCAAAATCAGGTTTTATTTTCTCTTCCCATACATATTCAATGTCTCCTTCCTCAAGATAGCTCATGTTTGGAAAAACATACTTGAACCAAAATCGAAAATATGGGTCGTCAAGTAAATAAATACCTTTTCTTGATTTATGAGGTTTTTCCTCTGTTACAGGAATTTCTCTCCTTATAATATGAAGTTCACGAAGCACTGATATATATTTGTTAACCTTATGTCTGTCTTTAATACCTGTTTCCTGAGCTATTTCGTTTAATCGAGTTTTTCCATCAGCAATTGCTTTAAGAATTGAAAAATATATGGAAGGCTCTCGAAGTTCTTCCATAAGCAGAAATCGAGGTTCACTATAAAGGAAAGCATTTTTATTTAAGATCTCATTTTTTATATTTTGCTCAATTGTCTTTTTAGGGTTAAACCGTAATAAATAAGCTGGTGTCCCTCCGAGTATTGCATAGCAATAAGTTCTTTCCTCTCGTGTATAATTAGGGAAAAATCCATTAATACTTTCAAAATCTAAAGGCTTTAGAATCATCTGCCCAATTCTTCTTCCATATAGAGGGCTTTTACTCCCCAGAATCTCCTTTTCCATAAAACTCATATATGAGCCACATAGAATAAGAAAGATATTAATTTTTTTCTCTTTTTCATCCCAGATTTTCTGTAATATTGAGGGAATAGCTTTATTACTTATACAAAGATAAGGAAATTCGTCTATTATAATAATAGGAATTTTTTTTGAAATATGGTCAAATATATATCTAAATAATGCCTCCCATGAAGTAAAAGGCTGAGTTTGTAAAAATGGTTCTCCTGTTATTCGAAAAATTTTCTCAGTAAATTGTCTTAATTGTTCTTGTTCAGAAGAAAGGTCACAGGAAAAAAAGAGATGTTTTTTGCCTCTGGAAAATTGCCTTAATAATTCAGTTTTTCCAATTCTTCGTCTTCCATACAAGATTAAAAGTCGCGCACCTTTAGTTTTATTTAAATCTTCTAAATACTTAAGTTCTTCTTTTCTATTGACAAACATAATCATAATCTTTTTATTTGTATACTTTAAAGTATTATACTTTAAAGTATACTATTTAGATGAAAAAGTCAAGTAATTTTGAGGAAACTCACAATTTTCA
>CAZWBN010000004.1:0-30569 GCA_964632095.1 uncultured Clostridia bacterium
AATGAGAACCGATAACCTTCTTTTTTCTTTCAAGGTAAAGCTTAGTTAGATTTCTTCCAAGAACAAAAAGCAAGATAAGAAATAAAAGAAATACAATATTCCATAAAATCCAAAGCAAAACTCTGGAGACATATTGAGGATTGTACTCTTGAGATTTTGTAATAGCTAATTCTATCCCAAAAAAAACGATAATCAATATTATTATAATTGAGATAATTATCCTGTTTGTTTTTTTCTTTTTATCAACAGCCATTTTTAGAGTTCAAATTCTTTTTTAAAAGTAATTTTATGATTCCGGGGTATGATTTTAAAAAGATATTTCGGTAAAATTTCACCCACAATATGAATTGAATATTTTGAGCCAGAAATAAATTTATCCAAGGAACAAACATTAATATTTATAAATTCTCTTAACCACTTTTCCATTTCTTCATCACTATCTGTCTCTATTGTAGAAAGAATTGCCTCATCCATCATTTTAATTAATTTATATTGTTTTGTAATCGGGTCATAATTGATTTTTGCAGTAAGAACTTTATCAATTATTTTTTTATCAAACCAGAATTTCCTTTTTTTAACTATTTTAATTTTAAAAGTTAGAACAGTTTCGATCCCGCTCTGAATTGATTGAAATAATTCATTCGGAAAATTATCTTCCAAATAAAAAGAAATATAGAGTTGATTATTAATTCGAGAATTAATATCTATCTTAGATATCTCAATTGAATATAAAGGACTAAAGACTAAAAAAATGAACAATATTATTAAATTAAATCTTTTCATTTATGAGAATTATATCACAGGTAATTTTTAGTGTAAATAATTGAAAAGTCTATTTAATCTGTTGACTAAATATCTATAAATATGATATTTCATTGAAGTAGAATGGTATATTTAAATCCGCTTACTAAATTTTTGGCTATTAAAATTGTCTATTATGGACCAGGATTAAGCGGGAAAACCACTAATTTGAAATATATTTATCGAAAACTTGATGAGTCTTCAAGAGGAGAACTTATTCTCCTTGAAACAGATACTCAAAGAACATTTTTCTTTGATTTACTCCCTGTAAAAGTCGGAAAAATAAATATTTTTAATACTCATCTTCAACTTTTAACAATTCCTGGCCAGGTTTTTCATGAAGAAGCAAGAAAAACTATATTAAAAGGAGTTGATGGAATAGTTTTTGTTGCCGACTCTCAGCTCCCTCTTCTCGATGCAAATATAGAAAGTTTTAATAAATTAAAGGAGGATTTATTAGAACACAATATCGATTTATTTAAAATCCCTATTGTTTTCCAATATAATAAGCGGGATCTGAAAAATCTTATTCCAGTTGAAACATTCAATAGGGTATTAAATACTATTGGAGCTCCTTATGTAGAAGCTTCTGCTTTAGAGGGATGGGGAGTCCTTGAAACATTAAAAGAAATAAGCAGACTGGTTATCCCTCCATGGATTAAAAAATTTTCAAAAGAATATGAGAAAGAAGAGGAACCTGCCAAAAGAGAAACCGTTATTTTTTCTAAAAAAGAGGAGACAGGAGAATTTGTTCCAGTAAAAAAAATCAAATTGAAATCCGATAAGGATTTTGAAAAAGAAATTGAAAAATTGGCAAAAGAATATATTTCAAAGTCAAAAAAGGAATAGAATTTGAAATGCTTTCACGAATTTACTCTTCTTCATTAATAGGGGTTGATGCATATCTGGTGGAAGTTGAGGTAGATGTTTCTCATGGAATGCCTTCTTTTGTTACCGTGGGATTACCTGATACTGCTGTAAAGGAAAGCAAAGAAAGGGTAAGGGCGGCATTAAAAAATTGTGGATTTCAATTTCCTACAAAGAAAATAACTGTAAATTTATCTCCAGCGGATAGAAAAAAAGAAGGTCCCTCTTTTGATTTACCAATTGCTCTCGGTATTCTGGGATGTTCAAATTTATTCCCTCCAGAGAATATGGAGAAATTCCTTTTTCTTGGAGAACTTACCTTAGATGGGAGATTAAAATCTGTTCGGGGAATTCTACCTTCTGCTGTTTTAGCAAAGGAAAAAAATTTAGAAGGAATCGTTATACCAAAGGAAAATGAAAAAGAGGCTGTTCTTGTTGAAGGCATAAAGGTTTATGGAATGGAAAGTATTATTCAAGCAATTGAATTTTTAAGAGCTCCAGAAAATTTTTCGCCCTCCAAATACAGAAAAGAAGAAATTATCTCATCTACCTCTTATTCAATAGATTTTTGCGATGTCAAAGGTCAACATCATGTTAAAAGAGCTCTTGAGGTGGCTGCTGCTGGAGCTCATAATGTCCTGATGATCGGTCCACCCGGGGCAGGAAAAACAATGCTTGCCAGAAGAGTTGCAACAATTCTTCCTCCAATGACTTTTGAAGAGATAATAGAAGTCACAAAGATTCATAGTGTTGCAGGTTTATTACATGGTAAAGGAGCAGTAACCGAACGCCCTTTCAGAGCACCTCATCACACAATTTCAGATGCTGGATTAATTGGAGGAGGTCATATACCAAAGCCAGGAGAAGTAAGTTTAGCTCATAATGGAGTGCTATTTCTTGATGAGCTCCCAGAATTTCAAAGACATGTGCTTGAAGTTTTAAGGCAGCCCTTGGAGGATGGAATGGTAACAATCTCAAGAGCCTCTTCGAGTGTTACTTTTCCTTCAAGATTCATGTTAATCGCAGCTATGAATCCTTGCGAAGATATTTATCGGGGCCTTACAAAAGACGATTTTGATTGCACTCCTGCTCAAAGGAGAAGATATTATTCTAAAATTTCCTCCCCCCTCTTAGATAGAATAGACATTCAGGTTGAAGTCCCAGCAATAAAATTCAGGGAGATTGTCTCAAACAGAGAAGAAGAAAGCTCCAGTGAAATACGAAAAAGAGTTACCAGAGCAAGAAATATTCAATTAAAAAGATTTAAAAATAAAAAAATATTCTCTAATTCACAAATGACTACTAAAGAAATAAAAAAATATTGTAAAATAGATGAGGAGGGGAAAAAATTAATGGAAATAGCAGTAACGAAATTTGGTTTTAGTGCCAGGGCATATGATAGAGTGTTGAAAGTTGCGAGGACAATTGCTGACTTAGAGGGAAAGGAAAATATTGAAGTTTCGCACATATCAGAAGCAATTCAATATAGAATAATGGACAAATATTGGTAGGAGATTTGAAATGGGAATGGGAACTAAAATTAGCTGGATATTAATTTTAATCCTTGTTGGATATATAGTTCTCATAGGAATAAGACTGGTAAAAATATATATAAATGATTATCACCTGAGAGGAATTGTAAAAAAACAAACACTTATGTTTGTTGGAAGTGACATAGACCTTATAAATAAAATAGTTAAAAAAGCAAAAAAAAGTAACATTCCAGTTGAAAGAGATGATATTTCTTTAATTAAAAAAGAAAAAGAGTATGCGATTTTTCGTATAAACTATAGCAGAATACTGGATGGAATATTTTTTAAACATAAGATTAATTTTGACTATCAATTAGAAGCCCGTCTTTATTAAGCAACTTCTTTAATCTTCTCTTTCATGATTAGGAGTTCTTCTTATGGATGCATGCCTATTTCTTATAAAGGGTGGAGTTTCATATTTTTTCCACTCTCTATCAGGAGTTTCCATTCTCCAGAGTGGATTTGAAATAGAGGGTTTTGATTCAATAACAGGAGTCTGATTTTCCACTGGAAAGGGAGTTTGGGGCCTACGAAATGGAGTTTGATAATCTTCTTCAAATGAAAAGCGTTCAAAACCTGTCGCAATAACTGTTATCTTAACCTTCCCTTTAAAATTCTCATCGATTACAGCACCAAAAATAATAAGCGCATCAGGATGAGCATAACCACGGATGAAGTCTGCAGCCTTATAAACTTCAAGGAGAGAAAGGTCTTTTCCACCTGAAATATTTATTAACACTCCTTTTGCTCCCTCAATAGATGTATCAACTAATAGAGGACTTGAGATTGCCTTTTCTGCTGCTTCCAATGCTCTATTTTCTCCACTTGCAACTCCGGTTCCCATAAATGACATTCCCTTATTACTCATTATTGCTTTAACATCAGCAAAATCTAAATTAATCAGACCCGGTCGGGTTATTAGGTCAGCTATCCCCTGAACAGCCTGGAAAAGAACATCATCCGCTAATTTAAAAGCTTCTTCCAAAGTTGTATTTGCATCAACTGTTTGAAGAAGTCTTTCATTTGGAATAGCAATAACAGTATCAGCTACCTCCTTCAATTCTTTCAATCCTTGAATAGCCTGCATTGCTCTTATTTTACCCTCAAAATTAAATGGTTTTGTAACTATTGCCACCGTTAATATTCCCATTTCAGAAGCCAAATTTGCAATAATCGGAGTTGCTCCTGTTCCTGTTCCTCCTCCCAAACCTGCAGTAAGAAATAACATATCAGCACCCTGTATTACCTCTATTAATTTATCTGTGTCTTCAAGAGCTGCTTGTTTTCCTATCTCAGGGTTTCCTCCAGAGCCAAGTCCGTTTGTCAGTTTTGCACCAATTTGAACCTTAATTTTTGCCTTGTTCTGATTAAGAGCCTGTAAATCCGTATTTATTGCGATAAATTCTACTCCTTCTATTTTTTCTTCAATCATTCGATTAATTGCATTTCCTCCACCTCCCCCTATTCCACAAACTTTTATTTTTGCTCCTATATTTTCTTCTACTAACTTAAATTTTAATGTTCTTCTCTTAATTTGCGTGGACATCATTAGCCTCCTAAAAATTTTCTTTCAGCCATTCTAATATATTCTTAAAAAATCCCCTTTTTTCTCTCCTTTTTGCTCCTGGAGCAAATTTCTGTTTATAGCCATATAATAGAAGACCTATTGAAGTGGCATATTCAGGACTATTAATTCTATCTACCAATCCGATAACTCCGGTAGGATTTCCTCTTCTAACAGGAAGGTCAAAAATCTCTTCCGCTATTTCCTCCAACCCTTCTAAAAGGGCTCCACCACCTGTAAGCACTAAACCTGAATTAAGGGATTTCTCATATCCCATCCTTTTTATATCTTCATTTATCAATCGAAAAATCTCCTCTGCTCTTGGCTGAATTATATCTACAATAATTTTCTTTGGAAGAATTCGGGGCTTTCTTCCTCCAACGCTTTTAACTTCTATTGTTTCATCTTCTTCTGATAAGGAACTTACAACACATCCATATCTTTTCTTGATTTTTTCTGCTTCAGAAATTGCTGTTCTTAAGCCAATAGCTAAGTCATTTGTAAAATTATCTCCACCGATTGGCATAACTGTTGTATACCACAGACTTCCTCTTTCATAGATTGCTATATCCGTTGTCCCTCCTCCAATATCTATAAGTCCAACTCCCAGTTCTTTCTCATCAGGGGTCAGTACAGCAGAGGAAGTTGCCACATGACTAAGAACCACATCTTCTACCTCAATACCTGCTCTATGAACACAGGTAATTAAATTCTGAGTGGCAGTAATCGAACTTGTAACTATATGAACATTCACCTCAAGTTTTATTCCACTTATTCCTATTGGGTCCTTAATTCCATCTTGGTCATCCACTATAAACTCTTGAGGAAGAACATGTATAACCTCTCTATCCGGTGGAATTGAAACAGTCCTGGCTTGCTCAATCACCCTGTTAACATCGTCCCGAGTAATTTCCCTGTTTTTTCCTGATACAGCAATTACTCCTCTACTGTTAAAGCTTCTTATATGGGCACCAGAAATGCTTACATAAGCTGAATCTATCTCAATACCAGCCATTAATTCAGCCTCCTCAACTGCCTTTTTTATTCCCTCAACAGTTGCCTCCAAATCCACTACCACGCCTTTTCTTAATCCCCCTGAATCTGCCACTCCAATTCCCACAACTTCTATTTTTCGCTCTTCATTTATCTCCCCTATAACGACTTTTGTTTTTTTACTTCCTATATCAAAACCAACTATATAATTATCTTTCTTTGCCATTGGTTTCCTCCTTAAAAGGCTTAACATATATTCTGTCCTTAAAGCGTAAATCTATATATTCTAATTTCTTAAAAGTCTTCTTTATTCTGGGTAAGATTTTTATATAATTTTTTAAATTGGTATAAAAATTCTTTATATTTAAAATTAAATAAAATTGCTCACCTTTTAATTTAAGATGGACCCTCTCTGGTGAAAAAATCTCAATCGAATAGATTCTATGAAATAAGGATTCACCCTTAATTTTGCTTAAACTTGAAAGAATTTTTAAAAGTGTTTCTTTTCTCAAATCACCATTAAAAGAAATAATAGGGAGGTCAATAACTTCCTTCTTTAATTTTTGAAATAACACTCCTTTTTCATCCACAAAATAATAATTTCCTTCATTAGAAATAACAGCAATTGGCTTCCTTAATTTAACCATTACTGACAATTTAGAAGGTAAAATCTTTTTAATACTTACGCTTTCGATTCTATTATCCTTCATCAATTCCTGTTTTATATTTTTTAAATTAATAATAAGAATATTTCTCCCCCTGACCCAATTTAAATCTTTTCTTAATTCCTCTCTTACATTTATATCACCTGTAAAAATCTGGATTTCTTTTACATTTAATTTATCCCAGCTAATAAGATAAAAATAAGTTCCTCGAATTAAATAAAACAAAATACAGATTAAAAGAAATATAATTAAAAAGTTCCAGAATTTCATAAGTATCGTTTTCTTCACTCTTTCCTTTCTTATCTCCCGATTCCTTCTCCTTCTGTAAAAATGCATTTCTTCACGCCAGTTAATATTCGCTCTTGAATCAAAAATTAAAGCATTCTTGTTCATTTCTTTAAATTTTTCATTACATTTATTATTTCAGGTATTATTTGATAGATATTTCCAGCCCCCATTGTTAAAATCAAATCACCGGGTTTAATTATCCTTTCTAACAATGCTGGTATCTCATTCAAATCTTTTTCATAAAAGGTATTTCTATGACCATGCTTCTTGATTTCTTCAAATAATTTATAACCACTTATTCCTTCGATAGGCTTTTCACCAGCTGGAAATATCTCTGTAATTATTAGAATTTCTGCATCACTGAAAGAAGTAGCAAACTCCTCCATTAAATAATAAACTCTTGTATAACGATGGGGCTGAAATATTACAACCAATCTTCTTTTAATTCCTGCCTTTGCAGCTTCTAAAGTTGCCCTTATCTCTTTCGGATGATGTGCATAATCATCAATTAAAACAACATCATTTACTTCTGCTCTTAATTCAAATCTTCTCCCAATCCCGGGATAATTTTCTAAAGCTTCCAGAATAATTGAAGGAGATATTTCCAAATCAAGTCCAACGCCAATTGCAGCTAATGCATTATAAATATTATGTTTTCCGGGAACATTTAATTTTAATCTCCCAATTTTTTTCATATTAAAATAAACAACAGAAGTAGAACCGAATTCTCTAAGCTCTATTTCCTTCACATGAATATCTGCTTGAGGAGAAAATCCGTAAGTAATAATTCTTCTTTCTATAAATGGAATAAGCTCTCGGGTATTCGGGTCATCCGAACATAAGATCACTGAACTATAGAAAGGAACTTTTCTCGCAAAATTCACAAAAGTTCTTTTAATCTCTTCCATGTTGCCATATTGGTCAAGATGTTCCTCATCCACATTGGTTATAACAGCAATGTATGGAAAAAGATATAGAAATGAACGGTCACTCTCATCAGCTTCTGCAACAATGTAATCTCCTCCACCAAGTTTTGCATTTGCTCCTATTGTTTTCAATTTCCCCCCTAAAATTATTGTTGGGTCTAAATTTGCCTTTTCCAGCACATGAGCTATCATAGAAGTTGTAGTTGTCTTACCATGAGAACCAGCAACTGCTATCCCATATTTCATTCTCATCAATTCAGCAAGCATTTCTGCCCTTGGTATAACAGGGATGTTCAGCCTTTTTGCCTCTCTCACTTCTATGTTATCTTCTTTTATCGCAGAGGAAATTATGACCACATCAGCCCCTCTTACCTGTTCCGCCTTGTGCCCTTTAAAAATTTTTGCTCCAAGTTCAGCAAGTCTTTTTGTTATTTCTGTCTCTTTTAAATCTGAACCTGATATTTTGTATCCTAAATTTAACATTACCTCTGCAATTCCACTCATTCCTTGCCCGCCAATGCCTACAAAGTGTATGCATTTAATTTTCCCATATCTTCTCTGATTAACAACCATCTTAATGACTCCTCATTAATTCAAAACATAACTCGGCTATCTTTTTGCCTGAATCATCAATTCTTAATTTCCCGAGCTTATTCCTCATTTCTTCCAGTTTCTCCGGAAAATCCAGAAAACTTATGATTTTCTCAGCCAATTTTTCAGGAGTGAGGTCTTTCTCAAGGATGACTTCAACCGCTCCTTCCTTTTTAAGCTCAAGAGCATTTATCTCCTGATGTTTATCTGAAGCTTTAGCAAACGGAATTAAGATAGCGGGTTTCCTTGAAGCTATTATCTCTGCTATTGTAGAAGCGCCAGCTCTGCAAATTAATAAGTCAGCTTTTTCAAAAAACTTATGCATTTCATAAAAAAACGGTGAAACTTCTGCTTTGATTTTATTTTTTTCATAAAAATCCTTCACCCATCTGAAATCTCTTTCCCCGGTTTGATGAAATAAAATAATTCTGTTCTTTTTTTCCTTTAGAAGAGGAATTGCTTTCGTTACTGTTTTATTAATTATGTGCGAACCCTGACTCCCTCCAAAAACAAGAATGGAAAAAATCTCTTCTTTTCTTTTTTCTTTTAATACAAAAAATTCTTTTCTAACAGGATTTCCTGTATATACACTCTTTTTTCCAAAGTAAATTTTTGAGGCTTCAAAGGCGAGAAAAGCTTTTCTGACAAAATACTTCAATATTCTATTTGTTAAGCCAGGCTTTAAATTTTGTTCCATAAGAGCAGTTGGAATATTTTTTAAAGAAGCAGCTAATACCATCGGACCCGATGAATACCCTCCTAATCCAATCACTAAATCTGGTTTTTCTTTTTTTATAATCCTGAATGAGCTAATTATCGCTTGTGGTATTAATAAAAGGGATTTTATTAACTTAAAAGGATTTTTTCCTTTCAATCCCTCAACTCTAATTATAATTAATTTATATCCGTGATAATCCAATATATTCCTCTCTGCCTCTCTTCCTGTTCCCACAAAAATAATTTCAATCTCTGGATTTAACTCTCTCATTTCCTCAGCCACTACTATTGCTGGATAAACATGTCCTCCAGTGCCTCCACCAGCAAAAATAATTTTTTTCTCTTTCATTTTTTAAATTTTTTTATCACCTTTCGTTGGGAAATATTAAGAATAACTCCAACTATAAATAAATTGCATACCAATGAGGATCTACCAAAACTAATAAAAGGCAAAGGTATTCCCTTTGGAGGCAAAAGACCTAAGGTCATGCTAATATTAATTAAAGCCTGAGTTACGATAAGAAAAGTGAAACCAGCTACAACTAATTGAGAACAGAGATCAGGAGCTTTTCGGGAAATGACTAATCCTCTCCAAAGGAAAACTAAAAAAAGAATTAAAACCAGAACAGAACCAATCAATCCGAGTTCTTCCCCTATAATTGGAAAAATGAAATCAGTATAAGCATATGGCAAAAAGAATAATTTTTGAGTACTTTCCCCTATCCCTCTTCCTAAAACACCTCCGGAGCCAATTGCTATTAGTGATTGAATTATCTGAAATCCTTTTCCAAAGGGGTCCTGCTCGGGGTTCAAAAAATAAGTCAATCTTTTCAATTGATAACTTGTTTTTAATACTGAAATCACGAGAATTGGTAAAAATATCAAACCTAAACTTATTAAATGTCTAATTCTCGCGCCTCCAATAAATAACATCAGCCCAGCTATAAACATTAAAATAGCAGTTGTTCCGAAATCTGGCTGTCTTATAATTAATAATGAAAGGATTAAAAGAGAAATAAGGGGAAAAGACAATGAGAGAAAATCATGCAATTTCTCTTTCTTTTTATCAATTTGATAAGCAAACAAAAGAATTATTGAAATTTTTGCTAATTCAGAAGGCTGGAAACTCAATCCAAAAAATCTTATCCATCTATGCGCCTGATTCACGGGTGGGCTTACAAGAGAAAGAATTATTAGAAACACGGTAATTAGAAACAGAGAATAAACAAAAAGAGGACTTTTATAAAAAGGATATTTTATTTTAATCAGAAAGAAAAGAACACCGAAGCCAAGTATTACGCCAATAATATGATTAATTAAAAAATGAAATGAATTTCCAAATTTTTCTTCAGCTACAATTGCAGAAGAGCTGTAAACCATTATTATTCCACCCAGAACCAGAATAACAGTAACTATGAATAGTGCCTTATCAAAATCAAAAACTTTAAACATCTCTATCCAATTCCTCTTTTAATTTAAAAACCTCCTCTTTAAAAACCTTCCCTCTGTGTTCAAAATTATCAAACATATCAAAACTGGCACATGCGGGCGCTAAAAGCACAATGTCTCCCTTTTCCGCGCAATTAAAACTAATCCTCACAGCCTCTTCAAGAGACCCCGCATATTGCAAATGCGCACTCCCCTCAAGAGCCATTCTTATTTTTTCTCTTGCCTCCCCAATAATAATTAGTTTTTTCACTCTCTTCTTTATTTCTCCCCTAAGTTTTGTAAAATCTCCATGTTTGTCTCTTCCCCCAAGAATCAAAATAATATTTTTATTAAAACTCTGAAGAGATTTTAAAGTTGCATCTACATTTGTTGCTTTTGAATCATTATAAAATTCTACTCCATTTATGGTGGTTACTTTTTCAAGTCTATGTTCTAATCCTTTAAAATTGGAAAGCACTTTTTTTACAATCTCCCCTGAAATTCCCAATAAAGAAACAGCTAAAGCACTCGCCATTATATTTTCCTGATTATGAGGTCCCCTTAATAAAATCTTTTTGGTATCCAATTCCATTTTACCATTATCTGTGGAGACAAAAATGTATTCATTTTCGATATATGCGCCCCTTTCAAATTTCTTTTTTCTGCTAAAGGGATAAACTTCCGCACTTATTTCATTCCTCAGAATCCAAATTTTTGGATCATCCGCATTTAAAATAGCAAAATCTTCTGATGTTTGGGATAAGAATATATTTTTTTTACATTCATAATAATCATTAAAATCTGGATGCCAATCGAGATGGTCGGGCGTAATATTCAAGAAAATAGCAATATCAGGACGAAATTTCTCAATGTATTTTAATTGAAAACTGCTCAATTCAACTACAAAAATATCATTTTCCGAGGATAAAGAGACATAACTGATGAGTGGAAATCCTATATTACCGGCTAAATAGGTCTTTAATCCTGCTGTTTTTAAAATTTGATGGATTAATGTAGTGGTTGTTGATTTTCCATTCGAACCTGTAACTCCTATAATTTTTCCTTTTAAATATTGAAATGCAAGTTCTATCTCTGAGATTACTTTTATACCCATTTTTTTTGCTTTTTCTATTTGAGGAATAGGAGGAACCCCGGGACTCAGAACAATAAGGTCTGATTTCAAGAAAGTTTCTTCCTTGTGTTCACCAAATTCAAATTCAACATTCTCTGATAGCCATTTTTTCGCTTTCCTTTCCATCTCCTCCTTTTTCTTTATCTCACTAACCTTCACTCTGGCATTTCTGGAAAGCAAAAACTCCACCAGTGCTTCCCCGGTTCTTCCAAATCCCACAACCAGTACTTCCTTATTTTTAAGTTCCATGTTACCTCAACTTCAAAGTAGTCAGACTAAATAACGCAAAAATAATTGCTATTATCCAGAATCTTACAACGATTTTACTCTCAGGCCATCCTAATATTTCAAAATGATGATGAAGGGGAGCCATTTTAAATACTCTTTTCCCACCAGTTACTTTAAAATAAAAAATCTGGATAAGAACTGATAAAGCTTCCACTATAAAAAGACCCCCGACAAAGAAGAGAAGAAGTTCCTGTTTTGAAAGAATCGCAAGAGTGCCGAGAGCCCCTCCAATCGCCAGTGCCCCAACATCTCCCATAAAAACCTGTGCAGGATGACAGTTAAACCAGAGAAATCCCAAGCAAGCACCAGCAAGTGCTCCTCCAAATACCGTCAATTCTCCAGCCAAAGGCACTTTTAATATATTTAAATATTGGGACCAAATAGCATGACCTGCGATATAGGAAAGAGCAGTATAGGCACTTACTGCAATTAAGGATGTCCCTATTGCAAGACCATCCAGCCCATCAGTAAGATTAACAGCATTTGAAGAACCAACAATTATAAAGACGATGAATGGAAGATAAAACCACCCAAGATAGGGTAACCATTCTTTAAAAAATGGAAAACTCAATCTTAAATCAAATAAATCTAATTTTGAAAGATGAATTAGGAACAAACCAATTGTAATTGCTATTATGGTCTGAAAAATTAATTTAGTGCGGATTATTAATCCCTGAGATTTCTTCTTTTTATATTTTAAATAATCATCTATAAATCCAATGAAACCAAAAGAAAGAATCGAAAAAATTGCTATCCAAAGATATATATTTCCAAGATTTCCCCACAGTAGCGTTGGAATTAGAGTTGCTCCAATAATAAGAAGCCCTCCCATAGTAGGAGTGCCTTTCTTTGTATAATGAGTGCTTGGCCCTTCTTCCCTGATTTCCTCTCCAATCTGATATTTTCTCAATTGTTTAATCATCCAGGGTCCCAAAAGAAAGGAAAGAAAAAGAGCTGTTAAACCTGCAAGAGCAGTTCGTACTGTTATATAACGAAACACATTGAAGAAAAAGAAATATTTTTTTAATGGAACAAGCAAAAAATATAACATTTCAGTCTCCTGCCAATTCTTCTTTTAATTTATTTATAATTTTTTCCATCTTCATTCCCCTTGAACCCTTTACGAGAATTAAATCTCCTTCTTTTATAAATTTTATTAAAAATTCACCAGCCTGGTCCGATTCTTCAAAATTAAACAAATTTTTATGTTTCATTCCTTTTGAAAGAGCCCCTTCAAGCATTTTTTCACTTTCTTTCCCTACTGTAATCAAATAATCATAACCAGAATTTACTACTTTCTCTCCTGCTCTAAAATGGAAATAAGCAGAATCTTTTCCAAGTTCTAACATATCACCAAGAACAGCAATTTTTCTCTCGGCTGGAAGATGAGAATAATCTTTTAATGCAAATTCCAATGCTTTTGGATTGGAATTATAAGAATCATTTATAACAATTATATTCGATTTAAATCTAATTATTTCTCCTCTCATTGAAGCAGGTTTAAGTGTGGGAATAATTTCTACGATATCCTTCAATTTTATATCAAAGGAATAAGCTACCCCTAAGGCAGCAAGTAAATCATAAAGATAACTTACACTTAGTAATTTAAAATCAACCTTCCCTTTTTCTTCACCATAAATTAAATCAAATTCTATTCCTTCAAATCCTTTAAATTTAATATTCTCAGCCCTTATGAAAGCCTCTGGTTTCAATCCAAAATATATTTTCTTGCCATTAAAATCCTCAGACATTTTCATTACCAATGGGTCATCAAAATTTAAAACTGCGATTCCATTTTGTTTTGTTCCCTCAAGTATTTCTTTCTTTGCAAGAGCAATTTCTTCTAAATTTGAGAAAAACTGTAAATGAACTGGATTGATATTCGTTATTACAGCAATATCTGGAGGAGCAATTTCAGTTAATCTTTTAATTTCTCCTTTACTGCTCATTCCCATCTCAAGAATAGCAACCTCATGATTCTTCTCGAGTTTAAGGAGGGTAAGCGGAACTCCAAGATGATTGTTATAATTTTTTTCAGCCTTTAATACTCTGGAAAAAGGCTTTACTATTTCCGCTGAAAATTCTTTAACAGTGGTTTTTCCCACACTCCCAGTTATACCAGCAACTCTGGGATTGTAAATGGAAAGCACCTTCCTGCCAAGCTCCTGAAGAGCTTTCAATGTATCAGAAACTAATATAACTGCCTTATCTCTATATTCAATATTTATATTTTCAGAGATAACAGCTCCATTTGCTCCTTTTTTAAAAGCATCATTTACAAATTCATGCCCGTTTCTCCTTGATTTTATTGCAAAGAACAGCTCACCTCCTTCAGCCACTCGAGAATCAATAATGAATTTTTCAAATTTTAAAGATGGGTCACCTTGAATAATTTTTCCATTTACAAATTGAGCAATTCCGCGTAGACTTAATTCAGCCATTTCTCTCTTTTAAAAATCGAAGTGCCACTTCTTTATCATTAAAAGGAATAATTCTATCTTTAATTATCTGGTAATTCTCGTGCCCTTTCCCCGCAATTAAAACCCAATCGTTTTTTTTCGCTATATATATAGCTTTACGAATCGCTTCTTCCCTATCAGGAATAACCATATAATTTTTGCCACCAGCTTTTTTAAACCCTTCTTCAATTTCTTCTATTATTTTAATTGGATCTTCGCTTCGAGGATTGTCAGATGTAATTATTGAAAAATCACTGAGTTTTCCAGCAACTGCTCCCATTCTTGGTCTTTTACTTCTATCTCTATCCCCTCCTGCACCAAATACAAGAATAACTTTTCCTTTTTTTATCTGATTCACTGTCTCCAACAAATTTTTTAAGGAATCATCTGAATGGGCATAATCCACTATAACATTTATCCCCAATTTATTTTCTATTTTTTCCATCCTTCCGGGTATCTGCTTTATATTTGAAACGCCCTCCTTTATCTTCTCAATAGGCACATTGAAAATTAGGGAGACGCCAATTGAAGCTAATATATTATAAAGATAGGGCTTTCCCAAAAGTGTTGAATAAATTTCAATATCTCCCTGGGGAGTATTTATTAATGCTTCTATCCCCTTTTCTGACAATCTATATTTTTCTACTTTTATATCAGCTTCCGCTCTAAATCCATATGAAACAAATCCTATGGATATTTCTTTTCTAAGCCTTTCTCCCCATGGGTCATCTATATTAATTATGGCTTTCATGTTATTGTTGTCAGGAAGAAATAATCTTTTCTTAGCCTGATAATACTCCTCCATGTTCTGATGAAAATCGAGATGGTCACCGCTTAAATTTGTAAAAACTCCAGCCTTAAAATCTATCCCCAAAACTCTATCAAGTTTTAAAGAATGAGAGGAAACCTCCATAAAACAGTAACTCACTCCATTATCTCTCATTTCTTTGAGAATTCTTTGAAGGTCAGGAGCTTCCGGAGTAGTAAGAGAAGAGGAATATTCTTTTTCACAATATCTATAATTAATTGTACCAATTATGCCAGGTGAAAAACCAGCACTTAAAAATATATTTTCTAAAATATAAGTTATGGAAGTTTTACCGTTTGTTCCGGTAATGCCTATTACATTTATTTTCTTTGAGGGAAATCCGTAAAATTTTGAAGAAATTAAAGCCAAGACTTTTCTTGGCTCTTCAACTTTAATCCAAGTAATAGGAAAATTTGATGGTGGGCTTTCCTCAGAAAGAATTGCCTTAGCTCCTCTATTCACCGCTTCTATTACATATTTATTTCCATCTGTCTGCTGCCCTTTTAAAGCTGCAAATAAGTAGCCCTCTTTCACTTTTTTAGAGTGATAGGCAATTCCCTTAATCTCCTCATTCTCGTCTCCAATTATATTTATGCCGTAAATATTTGAGAAGAGCTCTTTAAGCTTCATTTCCAAATCCCCATCAAAGTTTTCTCGCATATTTCAGACCCTTTTTTAGATTATCCTCGGGAAAAACTTTCAAATACCTTAAAACTTTTTTCGCCACTTCTCTGAAACATGGTGCAGCAACTTGACCTCCATAATACTTGCCTTTAGGCTCATTTATCACAACTATCATTGAAAATACAGGATCATCAGCTGGCGCAAATCCCACAAAAGATGAAATATGTAAATCTTGAGAATATTCATTGAGACTATTTAATTTCTGAGTGGTTCCCGTTTTTCCAGCAATTCTATAACCTATAATTTTTGCTTGCCTTCCTGTTCCAAACTCAACAACTCCTTCCATAAATTGAGTCATCTTCCTTGCCACCTCTCTAACCAAGATTTTTCGAGGAGGAATCAAAGAAATACTTTCTTCTCTATTAACCGAAATTATCTTTTTTACTACTCTTGGACTCACTAAATATCCTCCATTGGCAAGAGTGGAAATAGCCCTTAGCATTTGAATTGCCGTTACTCCTATTTCATAGCCAATAGAGATTTCACCAACGGAAATTGACGACCATTTCTCAATATCTCTAAGTATACCTTCCTCTTCTCCTGGTAAATCTATGCCAGTTTTTCCTCCGAAACCAAAGGATTTTAAGTACTTGTATAATTTTTCCTCCCCCAAGCGAAGTCCAACTTTTATAGCCCCAACATTGCTTGAATAATATACAATTTCAGGCAAACTTAATAGAGAAAATCTTTTATAATCCTCAATTTTTATTCCTGATATGAAAATTCTTCCATTCTCGCAATCGAAAATATCATTTTCATTTACAACTTCCTCTTGAAGAGCAGCAGCTATCGATATGATTTTGAAGGTTGAACCAGGCTCATAAATGTAAGAAATACAATTATTTCTTTCTAAGGATGGAGAAGTGGGATAGAAATTTGTATCATAAGAAGGATAGTTTGCCATAGCTAATATCTCGCCTGTCCAAGGATTCATTATGATTATCCAGCCCGACTCTGCCTGAAATCTTTTTACAGTATTCTCCAGTTCCTTTTCTGCAATATATTGAATTATTTCATCAATGGTCAAAACAACACTCTTACCTGGAACAGGCTTTTTCAAAATTTTCAACTGGTATCTCTTTCTCCTCGCATCTATCAGAATAATAGCGGTCCCGGATTTCCCGAAAAGCTGAGAATCATATTGCCTTTCCACCCCATTTAATCCATGCTCATCTATATTAACTCCTCCCAAAACATGACAAGCGAGACTCTTCTGTGGATAAAATCTTCTATACTCCTTTTCAAAATATATTCCTTTAATATTCATATTCCTTATTTTCTTCGCTCTTTCCTCGTCGACCTTTCTTTTTATCCAGATAAAAGACTTCTCCTGTTCAATTCTTCTTTTAATTCTTTTTAATTCAATTTCACTTAATGGAATTATTTCTTTTATCATATCAATTTTTTTAATTTGCTCGAACTCAGACTCTTCATCCGGAGGGATGAAATAAATAGAATCTCTTAGAACACTCGAGGCAAGAATCCTCCCTTTGCAATCATAAATGAATCCCCTCTTAGGTATTATTTTAATTATTCTCTGATTCTGTCTTATTGCTCTGTTTTTCATCAATTCATGTTTAAAGACCTGTAAATCTACCAATCTCAAAATGATAGCTCCACTCCACAGGAGAAATAATATTCCTAAAAAATATATTCTTACTCTCGACTTACGCTGATAGAAGCTACTCATTTTCTTCTAAAATCTCTTTATCCCATACAATAATCTGCTCTGATTTTGGATAGATCAATTTCAGTTCTTTCGTTGCAATTTCCTCGACCCTCTTTAAATTTAAATAATTCGTTTTTTTCAATTTTAATTTTTTGATTTCCTCATTTAATATTTCTCTCTCCCTCTTAAGCCTTTCTATCTTATATCCTAATTTAATTCCCTCCGTATGATGCCAGAGATAGAAAATAAAAAATGCAACAATAATTGTTCCTATTATGATTATTTTAAAAATTTCATTTTTCTTGGTTTTTCTTCTCATTTTAAATTCTCTCTGAAGCTCTCAGTCGTGCTGACCTTGCCCTGAAATTCTGCTCTATCTCTTCTTTTGTTGGAATAACTGGTTTTTTTGTTAATACTTTTAAAATTGGAATTTTCTCGCTGTTTCTACTTAATTTTTGAAAAACTCTTTTAACAATTCTATCTTCCAGGGAATGAAAAGAAATTGCTACAATTCTTGCACCAGGCGATAATCTATTTATCAATTTTTCCAAGAATAAAGAAAGACTTTCAAGCTCTTTATTCACCTCAATTCTTATAGCCTGAAAAACCTTTGCCGCAGGATGGGTTTTACCTCTTCTCGGTTTCCATGGGATTACCTTCTCAATTATTTTTCTCAGCTCTCCGGTGGTTTCAATATATTTCTTACCTCTGTATCTAATAATTTCCTTAGCCAGTTTTCCTGCTCTTTTTATTTCTCCATATTCTCTAAAAATTCTTATAAGCTCTTTTTCAGGATATCTATTCACAACCTGATAGGCGGTTAAATTCTGTCTTTTATCCATCCTCATATCAAGAGGTCCTTCCATATTAAAACTGAATCCTCTCTCAGCATTATTTAATTGAAAGGAGGACAAACCAAAGTCAAAAAGAACTCCAATCACTTCTGAGAAATCAATATCCAGTTCTAATGAATCTTTAAAATCCATATTGTACAATTGAACCCTCTCTTTAAAACTCTTTAATCTCTCCCTTGCTACTTTAAGAGACTCTGCATCTTTATCAAATCCTATTAAAATCGGCAAAGAAGAACTCTTCAAAATTGCTTCAGCATGACCTCCTACTCCAACCGTAAAATCTATTATCGTCCCTTTCCGATTTGGTTTTATAAAATCTATTACTTCTTTAACCATAACCGGTGTATGCAAGGATTCTTTTTTGGTCACTACTTCTATCTAAATTCCAAGCTCGGCTAAAGTTTTTAAATCCTCTTCTGTCAATGGCTCTAATTCCAGTTTCCTCTCAAATACTTCTTTATTCCAGACCACCAAATAATTTATATTACCGAGAATGATAACTTCTCCATTAATCTGGGCTTTTTCTCTTAAAAGAGGTGGAACAAGTATTCTACCTTTTGAATCTATTTGAACTGTATTACCAAAGTAACTTGTTCTGTCTTTGTATCTTGTAACAAGTGGATGAACCGAAGAAAGCTTGATTATCTTCTCTTCAATTTCTTCCCAAACTGGAAGAGGATAAATTAAAATATGCTTACCATCAATGGAAGTTATATAAAGCTCTTTGCCGTAATTATTCTCTATTATTTCTCTAAATTCCTCAGGAATCTTGATCCTTCCGCTATCATCTACTTTTACTATTTGACCTCCTCTAAGTCTTGAATTTTTCCCAATTTCTCCCATTTTCTCCCAGCTAAACACAATATATGTTATTAATTCTCAATTGTCAAGTGGAAAATTTAAATTTTTATTAGAAAAAAAATCCTTTCTATGATATTAATTTTTAGAATGAAAAAATTCATTTTTTCAAATATTATTGTCTTAATTTTAGTGGTAAATCCTCTTTTACCGAAGAACAATGAATACAGATTGAACAAAAAATTTCTTTCTAATTCACTCAAAGATAGTGCTAAAGTATTTAGTTCCCCGAGGGAATGGAAAAAGAAAGATTTACTTAAACTTGGTGTTATTACTGGTTTGACCTGCTTCTTATACAAAAATGATGAAAAAATACAGAACTGGATTCTCTCTCATAAAAATCAAACTACAGATGATATATCCAGGTTTATACGGAACTTTGGAGATGGATACCATTTAATCGGGTTAATTAGTTGCATTTATTTAACGGGAGAAATCTCAAATGAAAAATCTTTAAGAAAAACCGCTTTGCTGAGTTTGGAGAGCCTGATTATATCTGGAATAATAGTTTCTGGAGTGAAAATATTAACAGGAAGAATGAGACCCGGCGAAAATAATAGAGCTAACGGATTTTTTCCATTCAGATTAGAATCAAAATATCACTCTTTCCCATCCGGTCATTCCGCCTCAGCTTTTGCTGTTGCTACAGTAATAGCAGAACAGAGCAAAAATTTAGCAATAGATATATCTGCATATTCTATTGCATGTATGGTTGCGCTTTCACGCGTAAATGACAATTTTCATTGGACATCTGATGTTTTCTTCGGCTCTATTATTGGATATTTCGTGGGAAGAAAAATATCCCGAATCAATCTTCAAAAAGAATCATTAAATGCATACTTTACTATTGAAAATAAAAAGGTCTCTTTTATATTAAGCTATTCGTTTTAATATTTTTATGGTATATAATTTAAAAGGAAAAAGGGAGTTCAAATGAAAAATAAAAAATTATTAGGAATTCTGTGTATCTGTCTTTTAATCTTCTTAATGAATGGTTATGCTGAAAAGATAAAATTGAGGGTGGTTGTGGAAAAGGCAAATGTTCGTTCAAAACCTGACCTGGGGAGTCCTGTTATAAGAAAAATTCCAATGGGAGCGATTTTAGAGGCTGAAGAACAGATTGGAGAGTGGTTTAAGGTGATTTTATCTTATAATGAAAATAATATTCCTGAAATCGGTTATGTTCATTTAAGTGTGGTGGAAATTGTTGAAGAAAAACCTTCTATTCCACCTCCAAAACCTCCGGAACCGTCCAAACCCATTCCTCCAATTATTGAGAAAACAGAGAGAAATTTTTCTATTAGATTCACGGGAGGAATTAACTATTCTCTTCTAACTGACTTAAATGATGGAATTGAAGGCCTAAATAATTTCTGGCATGATTTCTTGACTCTGCTCGGATACAGCATTGAGGGAAAAGTAAAACCAGTTCATTTAGGATTCAATCTGGGAAGTGATTTTATCATTAATCTCAATCCTCGTATAGGTGTAGGATTAGGAATTGAATATATCCATACATCCAAAAAGGGAAAAATAAATTTTACCAATTGGAGTGAAGGTTTATGGACAATTAAACCAGATATAAAAGCAATTCCTTTGGAACTAAGTCTTTTTCTTTTCTTTCCAGCAACAGAAAAAGCAAATTTTACATTAAATATAGGAACGGGATTCTATAATGTTAAACTCAATTATAACTGGAAATTTGAAGAAAAAAGCGGGGAATGGACAGAAATAACTGGAGAGGCAAAAGGAAACTGTTTCGGATTTCATGGAGGAGCTGGTTTCGAATATAGTATACTTAAAAATTTAGCTTTTATTTTTGAAATTCAGGGAAGATACGCGAATGCAGGAGGATTGGAAGGCTCGGAAGAATTTAAAGAAAACACAGGCTGGTCATATAAGGAAGAGGGTAAACTTTATTACTGGGATGAGAAATCAGAAACGGGAAAATATACTTTTGTGGCAATCCGAAAAAATCTACCATCCGGTCCAGCTATTAGCAATGGAAGAGAAGCAAAGATAAATTTAAGTGGAGTTAATATTATTGCAGGAATAAAAATCAAATTTTAGATGTGTGATACCTTCCAACCTTCTTTTTCCAGTAATGAAATAATGAACCGTCTGTGACAGCGCATAAAATACCCTTCCGCACACATTATAACTGTTCTCGCTTTTGATGCTCTCTCCTTCAAAATTTTAAAACCCTCTTTAAACTCTTCTGATTCAGTCCACTTCTCATAACCTCCTTTCCTGAATCCTCCAAGTTTATCACCAAGCCACAAATAATTAATTCCAATTTTTTCAAGTTCAAATTTTAAATTATCCTTATTAAAATGAGGAAATTTACGGGATGAAGGAAACCTTCGAACATCTATTAAAAACTCTATATTATTTTTCTGTAGTAATTTTAAAAAACCTTGAAGGCTTCTATTTGAATGGCCTATATCCCAGATTTCACTCAATTCTCAAACCCCATTATTTTAATATAAAAATTTTACGAAAATTGACAATTTTTTAAACAAAATGCTATATATTAAATCATGAAAAAAAATCCCTTCCAAGTTTCAGAAAAAATAATTTTACCTTTTCTAATAATGATTTCAGCAATTGTAAGAATCTGCGGATTGAAATGGGGTTTGCCATACCTTTATCATGTTGATGAAGCCAGATTTGCAAAAATAGCAACAGGCTATTTTAGTGGAGACCTAAATCCCCATTTCTTCCATGTTCCTTCTCTTCATACTTACATTATTTTTATTCTCTGGAAAATACTCTTCTTCTTTGCAAAAATTTCCGGGAAAATTCCTCAGCAAATTGAATTCAAAGACTGGTTTGAGATGAATCCAACCATTCCAATACTCACGGGAAGATTTATTATAGCATTATTCAGTATAGGAACAATATTATTAGTTTATATAATCGGAAAGAAAATTTTTAATCAAAGAGTTGGTTTAATTGCCTCCATGTTTCTTATCCTTTCTTCCACTCACAACAGACTTTCTCACAGCATGCTTCCCACTGTTCCAATGGTTTTTTTCTTAATTCTGTCTTTTTATTTCATATGGTTAATATATTCGCAAGGACATTGGAAATACTATTTATTAGCTGGATTATTTGCTGGATTAGGAATGGCAACAAAATATGGAGGACATCTTCTCTTCCTTCCCTTACTCTTTGCTCATTTGTTTTCTGGATTAGAAAAAAGAGATTCCTTAATTAAAATATTTTTAAATTTCAAATTATTTCTTTTTGTGTTATTTTTCCTAACTGGATTTTTTATAGGATGCCCTTATGCTTTTTTTGATTTTTCCACTTTTTGGAGAGATTTTAATTGGCAAGCAAAACACCTATATACAATAGGACATTACGGCTCTTCAACTGTTGTGCCAGCATGGCTATTTTATTTAAAATACGGTTTTAAAGAAAATATAGGCACAATATCACAATATTTAGCTTTTATCGGAATCTTGCTCCAGGTTGCTCGTTTAAAAAGAAAAGAAATAATTTTATTCTGTCTCCCGTTGTTTTTATTTTTCACCATTAGCAACTGGAAAACATATGCGGTAAGATATTTCCTTCCTGCAGCACCCTTTTTTGCACTTATTGCTGCTTTTGCCTTTGATTTTCTTTTCCAGAAATTGGAAAATAAATTTAATTTTTTAAAAGAAAAAGGAACACTCGTGTGGAGCATTGTTTTTCTATTTATTATCTCTCCTGACATAATTAAAATTTATAGATTTGATTACAGCCTGATTAAAAAAGACACTCGAACAGTGGCAAAGGAATGGATAGAAAAGTATATACCAAAGGGCAGAAAAATTGCGCTTGAAATGTATTGTCCTCCCATTTCGAGAAAGAAATATAAGGTAATTTACAGACATAGCCTTTCTCAGGTTGGTCTGGAGTGGCTACATAAGAGGAAAGTGGAATATGTTATTATAAGCGATATAATGTCCAGAAGATTCCTTGAAGCTCCGGAAGAATTTCCTCCCCAGGCGAAATTTTATAAATCATTGGAAGAAAATGCCCTATTGATAAAAACTATTAAACCGAGATGGGATGAATATTTAATTGATTTACACAATCCAACCATAAAAATTTACAGATTAAGCAAGTCTCCTAATTTCTCTTTTCCGGGAAACTTTGAACTATACGCCCAGACTGTTTCCTTTAAAAGAATTGCAATTGACAAATGGAATATCAAAACAAAAGTTCTTACAGGAAAATTGATTAAAAAAGATGAAAGGGTTAAAAACCTCTATATAAAAATCCTGGACGAAGAAGAAAAAGAGATAAAAAAAATGGAAGTAGTGAAAGGCGAAATAAAATCAAATAATATCTTTTCCTGCTCATTAACTATTGAAAATTTTCCAATTAATGGAAGGATAAAAATAGGATATGAATATTATTTCCGCATATCTCCCCTTTCCATTAAACCAGAGGGAAAACTGGAAAAGGAATATACATTAATTGAAAAAATTGATGAATCAATTCTAAAAGAGAAAAAATTTAAGATAATTTTCTTATATTTTCAATTTCCTGATAAAAGAGGAGATGACTATTTTCAATTAGTAAAAATCATTAAAATTGGAAATAAAGGAAAATTATATACGAAGATATTTGGAGGAGAATTAACATTTGGAAATGATTATATTCTAAATCCATGGATTAAATTAAAAACTCGAGATGGAAAAGAAATATATAATTTAATTATTTTTAATGGAAAAATTGGCTCATACGAGGCTAAAAGAAAAGGTCCGCTTAAAAAATCATCAAAGATTCCTTTTTTACCAGAAGAATTTGAACTTTCCTTAGGCTATGATTATTATTTCGATAAAAATTTTCCTTCTCTAAGTGGAGGACCGGAAGATTACAATTTCCATTTTCCTATTTTTTAAAAAAATCCTTACTCTGTGGATTAATCCTTGACAGTTGGTAAAAAGAAATTTATCATTTTTTAAAATGAGTAAAGAGTTGAAAATGAAATATGGAAGACCTTTTTCAATAAGTAGAATTCAGAGTTTTGACCAGTGCAAGCTCTATTATAAATACAAATATATTGATGGAGAGGAAGCTGAGCTGGAAACAATTGAATCTTTCCTTGGGAACAGGGTTCATGAAGCTTTAAAAGAGCTTTATGATTCTGTGCGACACGGAGTGGTAAGATCCGAGGAATGGCTCATCGATAAATATACTGAATTATGGGAGAAAAATTATCATTCTGGAATTAAAATTGTGAATCAGGAATTTTCCCCAGAAGATTATTTCAACAAAGGAAAGAATTGCCTGATTGATTATTATCGGGAATACAAGCCTTTTAATCAGGCAAAGGTAGTAAGAACCGAGCAGAAGATTAATTTCTGGATAAGACATAATGATATTGAATATCCCTTTAGTGGAATAATAGATAGACTTGACTGGAATGATAAGGAAAAAATTTTTGAAATCCATGATTATAAAACTTCAGGATTTCTAATTACCCAGGAAGAAGCGGACAAAGACTGGCAGATGGCACTTTACCATTTAGCTGTCTTAAAACTCTGGCCAGAAGCCAAAAAGACAAAATTAATCTGGCATTACTTGATGTTTAATAAAGAAATAATTTCATTCAGGGAACTTGAAGAACTTGATAAACTTCAAGAAGATGTAATTAAAAAAATTCAGGAAATTGAATCCTGTAAAGATTTTTCCCCAAATAAATCAGCTCTTTGTGACTGGTGTGAATATCAGGATATCTGTCCTCTCTGGAAACATCCAAAGAAAATGGAAAAAGTTGATATTAATGAATATCGCAATGACCCTGGAGTTAAGCTTGTTGCGAAATATTCGGAACTTGAAGACGAAAAAATAAGGTTAAAGAAAAGAATTGAAGAAATTGAGAAAGAACAGGAAAAGATAAAACAAGCAGCAATAGAGCTTGCTGAAAGGGAAAACATTCTTGTTATTGATGGACCTGATAAACAATTAAAAATAGAGATAAAAGATGAATATTACACACCTGCAAAAAGTGAATATCCGGACTTATGGCAAAAACTCAGAGAATTACTGATGAAAGAAGGAAAATATGAAGATGTATCAACAGTAAATAGGAGAATGTTGAATTACCATATTAATAGTGGTTCCTGGTCAAAGGAATTAATTGAAAAAATTAAAAAATTCTTAATAAGAAAAGTTGAGAAAAATGTGCGTTTAATAAATAAGTATTTCTGATTGACTTTCTTATCCCACCTTTTTATAATCAAATTTACAGTAAACAGCTAAGGTTTTTAATGGAAAACATAAAAGTTGCGCTTGTACACGATTGGCTCACAGGAAGAAGAGGAGGAGAGAAAGTTCTCGAAGTTCTTGCAGAAATTTTCCCTAATGCTAAAATCTTCACCCTTTTTCACTTTAAGGGTTCTCAAGCAAAGATTATTGAAGAAAAGGAAATACAAACGAGCTTCATCCAAAAATTCCCATTTTTAAAACTAAAATATCGTTATTATTTACCTTTTTTCCCTCTGGCGGTTGAATTGTTCGATCTCCAAGATTACGATTTAATTATTAGCAGTAGCCATTGTGTTGCAAAGGGAGTTATCCCAAGACCAGATGCACTTCATATCTGTTATGTCCATACTCCCATGCGATATGCTTGGAATCAGTATTTCCCATATTTTGAACATAAAAAACTTCCCCTTTTCCATCGCTATTTGATCCCACCTATTATCAGTTATCTAAGAGTTTGGGACGAATCTTCTTCCCATCGAGTAGATTATTTCATAGCAAATTCCCATAATGTGGCTCAAAGAATAAAAAAATATTACGGGAGAGAAGCAGAAGTAATCCATCCACCAGTGGACACTGATTTTTTTCGACCCAGTGAGAATGGAAGTAAAGATTATTATTTAATTGTTTCTGCCCTTGTCCCCTATAAAAGAATTGACCTTGCTGTGGAAGCATTTAATATTACAGGTGAACCTCTCAAAATAATTGGAGTTGGTCCTGAATATAAAAAGCTAAAAAGAATGGCTAAATCCAATATCGAATTTCTACGCGATGTCTCTGACAGCGAGCTTTTGAAATTTTATCAAAACGCAAAAGCTTTTCTGCTTCCAGGCGAAGAAGATTTTGGTATTGCTCCGCTTGAAGCCCAGGCTTGTGGAATACCTGTTATAGCTTATAATAAAGGAGGCGCAAAGGAAACAGTTATCCCAGAAAAAACAGGTGTTTTCTTTACACAGCCTGATGTCAATGACTTGCTAAAGGCTCTTGACAAGTTCAATAAATTGAATTTTAATAAAGCTAAAATAAGAGAAAATGCGATGCGATTCTCGAGGGAAAAATTCAAAAAGAAAATAAAAAAATTTATTGAGGAAAAATATAAAGAGTTTAAAAATAATATATTATGATTCAGAAAAAATTTAAAAAAATAATTGGATATTTTTTCTTAAGTGATTTAATAGCTCTGATTATTTCCTTTTTTGGAGCTTTTTTCTTTAGATTCTATTCAACCCTTATTCCTGCTCCAAAAGGAATTCCTTCATTCTACTCATATCTTCTTATTTTCCCATTATTTGTTTTTCTGCACCTTTTTATCTTTTACCTTCAAGGATTTTATAAAATTAAAGTTAAAAGAAATAGATTAGACGAATTTTTTGTAATTTTTATTAATTCTGTTATCACTATTGCTATAGTCGTAGGTATATTGAGTTATCTTCACACATACAGTTCAGGACCCAAACCCCTTTTCCGAATTGATTTTCAAATTTCCCATTTATTCCTTATAACTTATTTTATTTTCTTTATAAGTTTTACCCTACTTTCCAGAAATCAGGTTCACGCATTTATTAAACGTTCCTACGAAAAAGGACATAATTTAAGAAGAGTTTTAATTATAGGTGCTGGAGAACAGGGAAAATCAATAGCAAAAAAACTCACAGAGTATCAGACTCTGGGATATAAGATAGTCGGATATTTAGATAATCATAAAAAAATAAGTGAAAATGTAATTGAAAATTTAAAAATAATAGGGAAAATAAATGATTTAAATTCAGTTTTAGAAAAAGAGAATATAAATGAAATATTTATTACTTTACCCTTGGAAGAGGCTAAGGAAATTATAAATGTTATAAAAATAGCAAATAATCATATAGTAAATGTGCGACTTGTTCCAGATTTATTGCAATATATAACCCTCCGAGCTTCAATTGAGGATTTAGATGGTATTCCAATAATAAATATTAATGATGTGCCTCTTCAGGGGTGGCGAAGTGTGGTAAAGAGAATTATGGACATTGTGATTTCCTTTATTGCTCTTGTTATTACATCTCCTCTTTTTTTAATAATTTCAATTTTAATAAAACTCACCTCTAAAGGTCCTGTTTTCTACAATCAGGAAAGAGTTGGAATGGATGGAAAACCTTTCATGATGCACAAATTCAGAACAATGGTCCCTGACGCTGAAAAAGAGACAGGTCCAGTTATGGCAAGACCTGATGACCCCCGTCTAACGAAATTTGGTAAATTTTTGAGAAAATTCAGTCTTGATGAATTACCACAGCTTTTTAATGTTTTAAAGGGAGAAATGAGCCTCGTTGGTCCGAGACCTGAAAGACCATATTTTGTAAAAAAATTCAGAGAGCACATTCCTCAGTACATGCTCCGTCATAAAGTAAAATCAGGAATAACAGGATGGGCACAAGTTCACGGTTTAAGACAGAATACTCCTTTTGATAAAAGAGTTGAATATGACCTCTATTATATTGAAAACTGGTCTTTAATACTTGACCTCAAAATTCTATGGATGACTCTGAAAAAGGGATTTATAGATAAAACAGCCCGTATTTAATCCTCTTCAAGCTTCACAGCTTTCACTTTAACTAATTTGAAGGCAATATAAAGATAGTGAAGTCCAGAAAGTATCGTAAAAAATAATGTCATTATATAAAAACCTTTTAAATATATGGTTCTTTTAAATAAGTAATTGGATAAGAGGACAAACAAAACCGTCAATATCTGAAAAATAGTGCTTATTTTCCCAAGAACTGATGGATTAAATGTTTTTATATTTCGAGTTAAATAAATATATAGGGCAGAAGTTCCAATAAGAACATCTCTCCCTATTACAAAAATTGTAAGCCATATGGGTATAGTATTTGGATAACTTATTGAAGGGAATGATAAAATCAAAAAGGATGAAACAAGAAGGAGTTTATCAGCCATAGGGTCAAGCAATGTTCCAAGAGGAGTTTTCTGTTTCCATATTCTTGCAACCAGACCGTCAAGTCCATCAGTAATACCTGCAAGAATAAATGTAAAAAAGGCAAAATTCGTTTTTCTACAAAGAATAAAAAATATGAAAATGGGAACCAATAATATCCTGAAAAGAGTAAGTTGATTTGCCAAGGTAAATATCTCTTTTTTAGCTTTACTCATTTCCAATTATTTAAAGTATTTAAGATGATAATTTTAATAAATTATCTGCAAAAATCTTCGCATAATCTGAGGAAGGAAGCAATGAGTTCAGAATCCTCGCTGCTAAAGGAACCACCTTTCCTACAGGTAAACAAAATTTCATATCAAGAAAATTCTTTCTGAATTTAATTATCTTATCTCTAACCTTTTTATTATGAATTACAACATCTGCTATATAACCTGCGAGTGTATCAAAATCTTTTTCTTTCATCCCGAATCTTGTCATTTCCTGAACACCCATTCTTATTCCACTTGCTTCAAGAAAACTTTCATCATCCGGCAATGCCTGATAATTGGTAATTATATTATTTTCTTCAAGTCTTCTCGCTATTTCATTACCTATACCGTAATCCCTTACTCGGATTATCACCTGATGAGTTTGAGTAAACTCATCTTGTTCATTCCCTTCCACTTTAATCCCGTATTTTTTCAATGACTTTGCAAAAGCTTTTGAATTTTTCAATACTTGCTCCTGATACTCTCTTTTAAATGCATTCATTTCATATGATGCCATTAATAAACCAAGTAAAGTTCCCAGATGATGATTTGAAGTTGAGCCAGGAAAAGCCCTACTTTTTATATCTATCCAGAGTTTTCTTAAAGGGCTATTTTCATTTATATTACTAACAACTATTCCTCTCTGAGGTCCAAAAAATGTTTTGTGAGTGCTTCCTGTAACAATATCAGCTCCTTCTTTCAAAGGTTCTTGAAATGCACCATATAAGCCAAGAACATGAGCCATGTCATACATAATAACTGGTCTTGGATTCCAATCCTTTATAATTTCATAGACAAAGCTAACTGGCTCAGGATACAAAAACATGCTCTTTCCAAAAATTATTAATTCTGGTTTATTCTCTTCGAGAAGATTTGCGAGTTTTTCTGTATCAATCTGATACATGTTATCAGAGCGAACCGGAAAATTTATAACCCTCTCTTTTCCTGTTGATGGGTCTTCTTCTACATAATTGAATAGAGCGCCCATCGGCTGAGAACTCAAATGTCCCCCTTTTGTAAGCTCATTATTCATCACAGCTCTCAATTTTCTTGATGGTTGTTCGGGAGATTTATCCCTGTTAAGAAATTTCACCATTGCTTTAAATACTACCTCATTTGCCATCTGGCCACTGATTGGTCTAAGTTCAACGCGATTACAACTAAAGAACTCCGCCATCTCCTTCTGTACTTCCTGTTCAATCTCTTTTATGAAATCAGTTCCTTGATAAAAATAAATCTCTTCCCCTTTCATGGTTCGATGTTCTGCATATCTTCCCGCAGGGTCTGATATTTCACACATTTTAACAAGCAAGCTCGGAGTTGTCTCAGATGGAATAAGATTGAAACATTCATGCTGACGCCATATATTGTTTTTTTCAACCCTATCAATTAAATTTTGAACTTTAGCGTAAAAATCATTCATTTCTTAACTCCCTTTTAAAATTTTTGTTCTCAATTTCTTTAATTTTATTTAATCTTCTTAAATGTCTTCCACCTTCAAAAGGTGTATCCAACCAAATCTCCACAATTTTCAATGCTGTTTCCTCATCTAAAACCCTTGCACCAAGAGTTAACAAATTTGAATCATTATGAGCTCGACTCATTTTGGCTGTATATTCATCATGACAGAGAGTTGCTCTTACTCCTTTAAATTTATTAGCAACAATTGTCATTCCCAATCCTGAACCGCAGATTAATATTCCTCGCTCAACTTTTTCCTCTGACACAGCCCTTGCAACCTTTTCGCCAAAATCCGGATAATCCACTGAATTTTCATCGTCGGGACCAAAATCATGAAGTTCTACTCCCCTTTTTCTCAAGAAATCCTTTATTTTTTCTTTCAATCTAAATCCTGCGTGATCCGAACCAATTGCAATCATTACTAATCATTATCTTATTCTATTTTTTTTAAGTCAAGGATTTATAAAAACTTAAAATAAAAATTAATTTATGTTAATATTAAATAAAATGAAAGAAAAATTATTTTTTAAAAAC
>CAZWBN010000005.1:0-22278 GCA_964632095.1 uncultured Clostridia bacterium
TTGGAGTATATTTAAGAGCAATTTTCATGGAAACTTTGAAAAGTTCAGGGTCAACAGGAGGTAAGGTTGAAACTACAGGCTGGGAAAGTGTGAATCTGAGAGCCATTGAAGCTTCCTCTGGAGAAGAGGCAGGTTCATACCAAAGTCTTGGATAGGTTTTCCTTGCTCCTTTTCGCCGTCTTTGTTTTGCAAATGTTTTTATCGCAACAATACTTACTCCTTTTTCTTTGATTTTAAGGAAAAATTCCATTGCACCCTTTTCTCTTTACATTCTATTGGAAAAATTTTTTAATCTTCCATAGAATTTCCATTTGCTTAAAGAAATCTTTTTTTCTGTTTGTAAAATACTTTTTTTCTCCAGATAATCCTTAATTCCAGCAGCAATAAGGGCTACTTTCTTTTCTTCCTCGTTTTCCTCGCTTTTTTTCTCCAGCTCGCTAATAAAATGTGTATTATATTTTCCAGAATAAAATTTTGGATGTAAAAGGATTCTTTTGAAAAATGGTATCGTGGTTTTAATTCCAACTATTTGATATTCAGAAAGGGCTCTTAACATTCTATAAATGGCTTCTTCTCTCGTTCTGCCCCAGGTGATTAATTTTGCAATAATCGGGTCATATTCCACTGGAACCTCATATCCCTGATAAATTCCACTATCCAGTCTCACTCCAAGTCCTCCTTCAGGAGCTTGGTAATGTACTATTTTTCCAGTAGATGGAAGAAAATTATTATCCGGATCCTCAGCATATATTCTGCATTCAATAGATGCTCCTCTTGGCTTAATATCCTTTTGACTGAATGAAAGTCTTTCTCCTGAAGCAATTTTTATCTGTTCTTTAACAAGGTCAATTCCTGTAACCATTTCTGTAATTGGATGTTCTACCTGAAGACGGGTATTCATTTCGAGAAAATAAAAATTTTTGTTTTCATCTACCACAAACTCAACTGTTCCAGCATTTGTATAACCAACCGCTTTTGCAGCTTTAACAGCAACTTCTCCCATTGCTCGTCGTGTTTCGTCATCCAGCAAGGGCGATGGAGTTTCTTCTAACACCTTCTGATATCTCCGCTGGATTGAGCATTCCCTTTCTCCTAAATAAAGGCAGTTTCCATATTGGTCTGCCAATATCTGAATTTCAATATGATGAGGACGCTCGATATATTTTTCAATATAAATAGAATCATCTCCAAAACTTGAACGAGCTTCTGATTTTGCTAATTGATAAGCAGATAGAAGTTCATCTTCGTTTTTAACTAATCGCATTCCCTTTCCTCCACCTCCAGCTGATGCCTTGAGAAGAAGAGGGAACCCTATTTTTTTTGCTGTTTTCAGCAAATCTTCTTCGTTTTTAACTGGCTCCACTGTTCCTGGAATAATTGGAACCCCAGCCTCTAACATTTTTTTTCTGGAAAGGGTTTTCTTACCCATAATCTCCATCGGTTCTGAAGAAGGACCAATAAAAATAATTCCTTCCTCTTCACATTTCTTAACAAAAAGAGAATTTTCCGCTAAAAAACCATATCCAGGATGAATTGCATCTGCCTTGCATTTTTTTGCAACAGAAATGATTTTATCTATATTCAAATAACTTTCTAAAGGAGGAGAAGGTCCTATAAAATAAGCTTCATCTGCTAATTTCACATGTAAAGCCTTCTTATCAGCCTCTGAAAAAACTGCTACAGAAGTAATTCCCATTTCCTTACATGTTCTGATTATTCTTACTGCGATTTCTCCTCTGTTTGCAATTAAAATTTTATTTATTTTTATCATATTATCTATTCCCTTAACTTATTACTTAATTAATAAATAAATGTCAAATTTTTATTAAATAGTTGACTTTTATAGAATAAATAATTAAATTTATAGTAAGAATAAAATGTGGAAGAAAAAAAATGCGATATGGTTTGTAATTTTTTCCTTTCTATTAGGGACCGTTTCCTTATATTCAAAGGAAAATATTATCAATGATAATCAAGTCAAATTGAATTTTTTTAGTTATCGTATCTTCCCTGTAAATAAACCTCAATTTGATTACATGAGCACATTGAAGGTAAATTCTAAATCTCTGGGTCTAAAAAGGGGTAGAGAATTAAGGAGACTTTTGAAACAATCAAACAATTTCTGGGCTATTAGAGCTGTACAAAGACATATTCTTGAAAAGAAAGATTATGCTTTTCAGACAAATCAAACATTTGTCAGAAATAATAAATTAGGGACTGCCCAAGCAAAATTTAATTTTTCTCTTTCTCCGAATTTTCTAAAAAACTTCATTGAAAAAAGAACTACATTTTCATTTGGTGGATTAATTGGGTCAAATTCAGCATGGCATATCTCAAGTTATTTTTTGCAATCAAATCTCAATTACATTAATAGATGGAGAACTGTAGGAATATTTCAATTTCATAAAGAATCTCATTCTTTCAAAATAAATTTAGGAATCGAGGAAAATCTTGTTCCTTATTTTCCTTTCAAGGAAAGTAAAATTGGAAAACTTTTATCAGGCTCATTGAAGTTCTCAGATATATGGAATATTTCTCCTGGTCTTAGTTTCGCTTATGAAATCAAATATGATTACTTAAGATGGATTAAAACTTTCAATTTAATCAGTCCAAATATAAAATTTTCTGGTAATTTGTCAGATACAATGAAATTTAGAAGCGGATTCTCATATAATCTCTCCGCTCCTGGAGAGATAAATTTTATTCAGGATGAGATATTTTCTTTGAGATATTATTATATCCCCGGAAAGTTAAAAACAGAAAAATCTTTTAAATGTTTTTTTGGATTTGAAAAGAGTATTGGTAAAGGTCTAATCAATATAAATGCTCATTACGAAAGATTCGAAAATCGAATTCTTCCATTGCCTATATTTAAAAAGGAAGATTCATCTCCGCCCGAATTCATTTACTTTATATATAACATTGGGAAAGTCGAAGATAAAGGTCTAAATATTACATTTTCTAAAGATATTGGTTCCCTTATACATGGTTCAATATCCTACGGACTTATTTTTTCCCAGACATTAAATGAGGATGGAAAATTGATTACTGAGCCCCAGATTTTGTCCTCTAATTTGTTAGAAAACAAAGTAATTCATATATTATCTTCGATAATTGAAGCTCGTATTCCTATCACTAATACTTTTGTGCTTGCAAATTATAACTGGTCTTCAGACAATCTTTTTTATAGCAGTTATTCTCTCAATCATCTAAGGTCAAGAATAAGACTAAAGCAGGAACTACCGTTTTTAAATTTTTATGGGAAAATAAAGATAGTTTTGGATTTAATAAATTTTCTGGAAAACAATGATTTATTAAATAATAAAGAATGTATAATTCTTTTACCCTATTCGAGAAAGATAATAGGAGGAATAGAAATTAAATTTTAATTTTTTTTAAATTCATGATTCAATTTTTTGGATTTTTCAGAATAAAAATCCAAAATTTTGGAATAAATGAAATGAGAATAGTGAGAAATCCTTTAAACAATACACATTTTCCCTTAATTCCTTACTTTGAGATTTCATGGCATAAAATTTGCATAGAATTAAGAGGATGAATAAATATTTTTTCTTGATACCATTCATAATTTTTTTAATACTGGGAACTATTAATATATATCAAAAAATAACTTGGAAAGAACCTTACGATGGAGTTTTCTGGAAAAAGGGAGAGAATGGATTAATTGCTATAAAGGTTGAGAAGAATAGTCCAGCCTATTCAGCTGGAATAAGGGAAGGAGATGTTCTTTATACTATCAATGGAAATTTTATTAAAAATAAAATTGATTTAGTGAAAAATTTATGGATTGCTGGAATTGATGGCAAGGTTATTTATCAAATTAATAGGGAAGGGCAAATTATTTTTCCCACATTTAAACTTGTTCCAAAAAGCGTAAATAAACTGTATTTTTATTTGGTTTTAATTGGTCTTGTTACATTTGTAATTGGATTAATTGTAATTTTAAATTCAAAAAAGCCCATTACCTTGCCTTATGTATATTTTTACCTTTTAACTTTGACTTTTTTCTCTTTTTATGTTTTCTCCCCTACGGGAAAACTTGATTCCTTAGACTTGATTTTTTATTGGCTGGATAAAGTTGCCTTTCTTATATTCCCCCCTCTCTTCTTTCACTTCTTCCTTATTTTTCCTCAGAGAAGCAAGATTATTAAAAAATCTCCCACTTTTATTCCTGTTATATACTTACCATGTTTGCTCCTTATAGGCACAAGAGTTTTTCTTCATACATCAAAAATTTTCTCAGTGGACCCAGAAATTACAATTAAATTGCATCAGGCATTGAATAAAATTGAATTAGCTCATTTCGGTATATTTTCAATATTCATTTTAGGTCTTTTAATATATAATTACAAAAACGCAAAGAATTTATTAGTAAAAAAGCAACTCAAGTGGATTTTATATGGCTTGGGAATAGGAACTTTTCCATTTTTAATCTTTTATATTATTCCCTTTTTAGTAGGGAAAATCCCATCTTCTTTTGGTGAATTAACTGTTATATTGCAAGCCCTTATACCACTTACATTTGCTTATTCAATTTCAAAATATAAGCTGATGGACTTTGAGATATTACTTAAGAAAGCAGCTACATTAATATTTTCTTTTCTAATAATATCATCAATATATTTTATTGTAACCTCAAAAACCAGGGTTTCAGATGAAAATAGATTAACAGCAGTAGTTTTAGGCTTAGTTGCAATAATTTTAGGAGCAACTTTATTTTCTCCTCTAAAAAAATTTTTGCAAAATCTTTTTGATAAGATTTTCTATAGAAGGAGTTATTATTATAGAAAAAGTTTATTAGCTATAAGTAAAAGATTAAGTTCAGAAAGAGATTTAAATAGATTATCTCAGTCTTTAATAGATTTGATTTCAAATGCAATTTCAATAAATAATTTAGCCCTTTTACTTCCTCAAAGGGAACCATTGACTTTTAAAATATACAGGGGAGCTGGGAAACGAATAACCTCACAGCAGAGTTTCAGTTTTTCCAAATATTTTGTGGAATCTCTACAAAAAAGAGAATTTATAACTTTTTATTCCTATCAGGATATGGAGAAGGAGTTCCCTGAGGACTATAAGACTCTCTATTTTCTTGGTTTTTTCCATTATCTTCCATTTAAAGTTGATGGAAAAATTGTTGGTTGTTTGGGTATGAGCAAGAAGAAAAATAATTCTTTCTTAACAAGTGAAGATTGGGATTTGTTAAAGGCTATATCAACACCTGCGGCTTTGGCTTTGGAAAATGCTTATCTTTATAACCAAGCTGAAATAAGGTCCAGGGAGCTTGAACGATTAAAGGATTACAGCCAAAACATTATCGAAAGTTTGACAGTTGGTGTATTAGTGCTTGATAAGGAAGAAAAGATAATCAGCTGGAATAGAGTTCTCGAGAATTTTTTTAAAAAGAAAAAAGAAGAAGTAGTTAATAGAAAAATGAAGGAAGTATTCGGCGAAGAAAATTATAAGCTCATTTTCCCGACTAAAACTCAGGAGAATTTGAGACTTCTAAGTGAGATAAGTTTAACTCTTCCCACTGGTGAAAAGAGAATTTTTGATATTATGAAAACACCCCTTTTAGATAATAATTTAAAGCCTTATGGCACCATTATTGTTTTTGATGATATAACTGAAAAAATTACCCTTCAACAGCAACTTTTAACTTCAGAGAAATTGGCTTCCCTGGGATTGCTTTCAGCAGGCATTGCCCATGAGATAAATACTCCTTTGACTGGCATTTCAAGTTATGTTCAAATGCTTCAAAAAAGATTTCCAAGTGATGACCCTAAATTGAAACTGCTTCAAAAAATTGAATCTCAAACAGAGAGAGTAGCAAAGATTATAAAAACTTTACTAAATTTTTCCCGACAGCCTGATTTCTCTTTTTACAAAGTGGATTTATCCAAAGTTATTCAGGAAATTCTCTCCTTGGTCGAATATAAACTTAAAAAAATGAATATCGAAGTTGAGCTGAATTTTTCAAAAAATAGTATCATCTGGGCAAACGGAGAGAGGCTTCAGCAAGTTTTTGTTAATTTAATTTTGAATGCTATAGATGCAATGCCAAAAGGAGGAAAATTAGTGATAGAGCTTTCTGAGAATAATTCAGAAGCTATAATAAAAATTAAAGATACAGGAACAGGAATAAGAAAAGAACATCTTCCTCATATTTTTGACCCATTTTTTACAACTAAAGGTTTAGGAAAAGGAACTGGGCTTGGACTTTCTATTAGTTATGCCATAGTTAGAGAACATGAGGGACATATATTAGTTGATAGTGAAGTCGGTAAGGGAACTACCTTTACAATAAAAATTCCAAAAGATTTGCATAAAAGGAGGAGGGAGGCTTAAATAGAAAGTGGGAACTAAAGGATTAATTCATATAATTGATGATGAACCAGTTATTCATGATATTTTAGGGCATCTTTTCACTTCAGAAGGATATGAAGTTGAGCTTTCCTCCACCGGTGAAGAGGCTATAAGGAAACATAAAGAAGGGAATTTTGATGTTGTTCTTCTTGACTTAATGATGCCAGATACAGATGGAATTCAAATTCTCAAAGAATTAAAGAAGATAGATCCAAACATAATGGTAATTATAATTACCGCGTATGCCTCTGTGGAGTCTGCTGTTACTGCTATGAAGATTGGGGCTTTTGATTATATACAGAAACCCTTTAAACATGATGAATTACTTTTAATAGTGGATAGAGCTCTTCAACATAAAAAATTGAGAGAGGAAAATATAAGATTAAAACAGGAATTGAAGGATAAATTCAGATTCGAGAATATTGTTGGAAAGAGTCAGGAAATGATGAAAGTTTTTGAATTAATTAGAGCAACTGCTCCGACTAAAAGCACTATTTTACTTCAAGGCGAGAGTGGAACTGGAAAGGAATTGGCTGCAAAGGCAATTCATCAGAATAGCCCAAGAGCAAATCAACCGTTTGTAGTTGTTAATAGCGGAAGTTTACCTCCTGACTTACTTGAGAGCAATCTTTTTGGGCATGTTAAGGGAGCTTTTACTGGAGCAATAAGCGATAAAAAAGGATTATTTGAGGTGGCTGATAAAGGAACAATTTTCTTCGACGAAATCTCTACATTAAATTTAGAAACACAAGCTAAGCTTTTAAGAGTTATGCAGGAAAAGGAATTTATGAGATTAGGGGGCACTAAGACAATTAAAGTAGATGTGAGAATTATTGCTGCAACCAATCAGGATTTGAAAGAACTTGTTGACCAGGGAAAATTTAGAGAGGATTTGTACTATAGACTAAATGTTATTAAAATTGAACTTCCTCCTTTGAGGAGAAGAAAAGATGATATTCCTCTCTTGGTAAAACATTTTATAGAATTATACAATCGAGAGAATAACAAAAATATAAAAGGAGTTTCAGAAGATGTAATGGAAATTTTTATGAAATATGATTGGCCTGGGAATATAAGAGAACTCGAGAATGTAATAGAAAGAGCAGTTGTATTGTGCAAAGGTGAAATCATAACCAGAGATTACTTACCAAATAACCTTCTCCAGTTAAATCCGGAAAAGGAAACAAAAATTTCAATAAATTTAAATGATACTTCCCTTAGAGAATTAACAAGAGAATATCAGAAGAGAATTATCATGGAGGCATTAAAACAAGCAAGGGGAGTGCAAAAGGACGCTGCTTCTCTTTTAAAGATTAAACCCACAACTTTAAATGAAATGATAAAAAGGCTTAATATAGATTTAAAAAGTTTTAGATATTAATTTTCTTTAATTCAAAAAATCCTGGAACAGTAGAGGATGGATTTATTTTTATTTTATGGGGTCGATCGTTTAAAATCCATTTTATACTTGCTTCCTCGCTGTTTATAATAACTTTTTTCTTTATGGGTTTTCTATTATTTTTTTCTTCCCATTGTATCCATAGTGGAAATTGAAAATTATTTTCCTTCTGAATAATTTTGAAATTTAATTCGTATTTTTTGTTCAATTTTTTTACTCTGTAATAGACTATAACTTTGGGAAGTTTATGGGAATAAAACCAATTTTCAAAGAATTGTTTGAGGTCAATGCCACTTTTTTCTTCAAGGTATGTCTTAAATTCAGAAGTTCTTACTTTATGGAATTTTTTCTCATTAATAAAATCTTTTATTATCTCAAAAAATTTTTCTTTTCCGATTATGTCTTTTAACATATTCAACACCAGCGCTGTTTTATTATATATTACAGCAAATAATGCATTGGTATCATCATTTATATGTCCAATCCTTGGACCTAAAATTATTGCTCCAGCCTTACTTTTTTTTCTAACCCATTTATTAAATTTCTTTAGACTGTAGTTAAATACGCCTTCTCCATATTTTCTTTTTAAATAAAGAATTGAAGCAAATTGTGCGAATCCTTCACTTATCCACTGGTCATGATAAGTGTCCCAGGTAATTGTCTGACCCCACCATTGATGCGCCACTTCATGGGCTAAGAAGTATCCCTTCCATTGAGAGAGATCAACAGGGCTTGAAAAAATAAGCAGACTTTTTCGTTCGGGAAGTGTATTAAGGATGATTAAAGAAGCCGGGCTATGTCCTCCTCTAAAGTCCCACACTCTTTTTACCAGAGTAAGTGATGGGTAAGGAAATGGTCCAAATTTCTCTTGATAAAAATTTATTATGTCCTTTATTAATTTAGCTTCTTCTTTTGAGGTGATATCTGGGGTTGAATATGATTCAATAGGAAAAGGCTCTTCTTCTCTTGAATTAAGAGTGAATTCTCCGACTATAAAAGATAGGTATTTTACTGGATAGTCAATTGAAAAATAATATTTTCTTTCTTTCCTTATTTTGTCATTTTCTACTTTAACTTTTCTCCCGTTTGCTAAGCAATTGTATTTAGAAGGAATTTTAATTTTTAAATAAGCCTTGAAATAGTCAGTATTAGCATAAACAGGATACCAAGAGGAAGAATAACTATATAGATAAGTTCTGAATTTTATTCTTGAATGTTGTATTGGTGTATTAAAGAGAGGATGAACCTGAGGAATTACATCCGCTATTTCTTTAACTGGAGCTATTTTTCCTCGATAATATAATGTAATGCTAAAATTATAATCTCTTAGAGGAGGAATTAAATAAATATAAAGGTTTTCTCTTAATCTGTCTCGGCTGAAAAATAAGTTATTTCCTCTATCATCATAGATAGATGTAATTTTAAGATTTCTATTGAGTTTAAATTGAAGGCTTTCAATATAAAGATAATTTGTCTTTAAGTTTATTTTTATTTTCCCGGAAAGGAATAATTTACTCGGATTGAAGTTTATATCTATATCGTAACTTTCTACATCTGCTTTTTCTTCAAATGAGATGAGAAATCTTTTTGTGCTCTTATTTATTTGAGGAGTATAAAGACTTATTATCTTGTTCCTTTTCCTATCATATAAATTTATATTTTCTTTACTGAAGGAAGAATAAATATAAGTTAGTTCTCCAGTTTTAGACCCCTTGAAATCTATTACCATGTCTTCATCTTGAGGAATTAAAGTAAATAATTCATTGGTAAGGGGAGTTTCAATTGTAAATGACCTTGGATAAAATTTTCTGAAGATGGAATAAACTTTATTTTTTATATATTTATCCACCTTAACATCTGAAACATCGTGCAGTTTTACTTTCTTTGGAAAAAGGTGGGGTGACATGCGGATGTACGAGTATTCAATTTTATCCTCTATTTTTTCCTTTTTATAATAAAGTTTTAATTGATGTTTTTCATGAGAAGAAGAGGGTGAAAAAACTACTTTTCCACTTCCTAAAATTATAAAAGCAGTATCAAATTCAGGTATATTATCAAAAAAGATTAAAGAATTTTCAAAGGTTAATTTTATGTCATAATGATTAATTTCAATTTTCTTTGCTCTCTTAATTTTTTGACTTGGAATTTTTAATCTATATAATCCAGATAATGTTTTCAATATCCTTTTTTCCTCGATTTTCCATTCATTATTTATCTTTTTTAAATCCAAAAGCCAGATTTCAATAAAAGCGGAGTAATCATTTAAATATAAAATCTGAATACCATAAGTTGCTTTATTCTCACTGAAAGAAATTCTTTGGGGTCTGGAAAAATGAATTTCTTCGTAAGAAAAAATATCCAAAAAATTATTTAGAGACTTCTCTTCTTTATCTCTTTCCTCAGGGAAAAATAAATTCAAATAAGATGAATAGTTCTGGTTTTTTAAAAATAGTTCTAAAGAATTGAAGAAACTAATTATTGAGTGTTCCTGTGAATATGAATTTATTAAAATTAAATAAAAAACGACGAAAATAAAGAGAAGAAGTTTTTTCATCTTTTTAATTATAACAAAGATTTTGAATATTGGTAAAGGTTTGATTATCTGTTATAATTTTAAAAGAAAATTATGAGAGAATCTTTACAAAAAATACCTCTCGCAGAAAGAATGCGTCCAAGAACTCTTGAAGAATTTTTTGGACAGGAACATCTTATCGGAGAAGGGAAAATTCTTCAAACAATTCTCGAAAAACAATATCCTGTCTCAATTATTTTCTGGGGACCTCCTGGTTCAGGGAAAACCACCTTAGCTCGTATTTTAGCTGAGAGGTTCAAATATCCTTCGGTTTTTTTTAGTGCTGTTCTTTCCGGGATAAAAGAAGTGAAAGAAGTAATGGAGGAGGCAAAAAATCATAAAAATCTCTTTGGTGAACCTACAATTGTTTTTATTGATGAAATACACAGATTTAATAAAGCCCAGCAAGATGCATTTCTTCCCTATGTGGAAAGGGGAGATATTATTCTCTACGGCTCTACTACAGAAAATCCCTCCTTTGAAATAATATCTCCTCTTCTTTCCAGAGTGAAGGTTTTAGTTTTACATCCTCTATCAAGTGAAAATCTTATAAAAATTGTTGAGAGAGCCTTAAAAGATAAGGAAAGAGGGCTTGGAAGGTATAATCTTGAAATTAACAGAGAAGCAATGGAAATGATTGTTATATACTCTAATGGGGATGCAAGAAGAGCCCTTAATACATTAGAAATTGCTTCAGAATTAGTGTTGCATAATAAAAAAACGAAGATTAGTCCAGAGGAAGTGAAGGAGGCTTTGCAGAAAAGAACTCTTTTATATGATAAGAAAGGAGAAGAACATTATAATTTAATTTCTGCTTTGCATAAAAGTTTAAGAAATAGCGATGTGGATGCAAGTTTATACTGGTTAGCAAGAATGATAGCAGGTGGAGAAGACCCTTTATATATTGCCCGTAGACTTGTAAGATTTGCGTCAGAGGATATTGGACTGGCTGATCCTCAAGCTCTTTCTATCGCTTTATGGGCAAAGGAAGCATATGACTTTCTCGGGTCACCTGAAGGAGAGTTAGCATTGGCAGAAGCAGTGATTTATCTTGCTTCGGCACCAAAAAGTAATAGTGCTTATATTGCCTTTTCAAAAGCAATGAAAGACGCAGAAGAGACTTCTTATGAGCCAGTCCCTCTTCATCTTAGAAACCCTGAAACTCCCTTAATGAGAGAACTTGGTTACGGAAAAGATTATCTGTATGCTCATGATTTTGAAGAAAAGACTACTCCCATGGAATCAATGCCAAAGAGACTGATTAAAAGAAAATATTACGAGCCAGGAGATTTAGGTTTGGAAAAGGAAATAAAAAAGAGAATTGAATACTGGAAAAGAATAAAAGAACAGATGAGGAAAAAGTCAGTAAAACAGGAGGGGGAGAGTTAATTACTCTTTTTATCCGATTCTTCCTTAAGGAGATAATAAATTTCCCAGCTTAAATCTGTTATGAAGCAGCTCAAGCAGGAATTTTTTGTAAGTGCAATTTCTTCATTCTTTAATTTTTCTTTTACGAATTTTTTAATTGTGCTTCTAATTTTATAAAGAAGTATGAAGTTAACCATTTTACACCTCTTAACTGACTCATTTAATATTATATAAGAATTTCATATGGTTGAGAAGCTTTAAATATAATGATATTATAGTTTTTTCAAAATGAAATATTTAATTTTTAGTCTCATTCTTATTACATTTGTTCATTGTGGAATCTTTGTTAAAAATACAGATATTTCTCAAATTACTTTTCCTCTGATTGTTGAAAAAGAAATTAAAATTGAAGGAAAAATTATAGATGAGTTGAAAGAATATTCTGACAGAATATATTTTGCCACTCAAGAAGGATTTTTATATTGTTTTGACCCAGTGGAGAAAAGAATAATATGGAAATTTAACGCAGAAGAAGAAACCCTTACTGTTCCTTTTATAGGTAAGGAATACATTTATTTTGTGACTAAAAATAGTTTGTTTTGTATAAATAGGAACACAGGGAAGTTAAAATGGAAAGAGAAACTCAGTGCTACTCAGAACATTTATTTTTCAGAAGTTAATGGATATTTTTACATGGCGTTTGATAAAAAAATCCAATTCAGAAGAAGTGAAAATGGAGAAGTTCTGAAAGAATATAAAATTAAAAGTCAGGTTAACTCCCAAATAATAATTTGGGAAAATGGTCTAATATTCCTTTCGAGAGATGGGAAAATTTACTTTATTGAGAGAAATGGAAATATAAAGCATTTAATAAAAAAGATTCCAGAGGTTATAACATCTAATTTATTTAGGGATGAGGAATATTTATATTTTGGCTCTAATAATTACTTTTATTGTTACAATCTTAGAAAAAGAAAATTAAAATGGAAAATTAGAACAGGTGGAAGTATAATTGGTTTTCCTGTAGTTGATGAAAAAAGAATTTATTTTATCTGTTCAAATAATGTTATTTTTTGTATGAATAAGAGAGGAGGAGATATTTTATGGTGGAAATCAATTCCTTCCCGTGTTCCATTCCAATTGTCTTACGGAAAAAACCTTCTACTGGTCTCGACTCTCGAAAATGAATTGTTGGCTTTTGATAAAAGGGATGGTAAAGAAATTGGAAAATTTAAAATATTAAAAAAAGTATTGAACACAAATCCTCTGCCTGAAATTTCAGAAATTTTTATAGGAGTTTTTGACCCCCAAACTGAACACAGTAAATTATTTATTTTAAAAAAGAAAATTGCTGTGAAATTGATTGCGGATAAATCCTCTCCTCAGAAAATAGGGGAGGAAATTGTATTTAAAGCAAATGCCGTGGGACTTAATAAACCTAAATTTGAGTTTTATATAAAATCTGAGGAAATGAATTCTTTTGTTGTGGTACAGGAGCTTTCTTTCAATAATGTGTTCTCATGGTTTCCGGAGAAGGAAGGAAATTATATTATTAAGGTGATTGCAAAGGATAAAGAAAATAAGGTAGAAAATTCAATTAATTTCTCAATAAAAAAATAAATTTTAAGGAGTCAAAAATGAAAAGAGATGAAGCTTTAAAATTAGTTAATAAGTATTTAAAAAATAAAAATTTGGTTAAGCATTGCTTGGCAGTTGAAGCATGTATGAGGAAATTAGCGAAGAGATTTAATGAAGACCAGGAGAAATGGGGGCTTGCTGGTTTAATCCATGATCTGGATTATGAAATAACTCAGAAAAATCCAGAGCTACATACCACCGAAACTCTTAAAATACTTGAACCTTATAATTTAGATTCTGAAATTCTTCATGCTATCCAAGCTCATGCAGGAAAAGTACCATGCACTACTAAAATGGATTGGGCAATTTTTTCAGCAGACCCCCTTACTGGATTAATTGTTGCCGCTACTTTAATGCATCCAAGTAGAAAATTGAAAGAGGTGGATTTAGGGTTTTTAAAAAGAAGATTTAAAGAAAAAAGTTTTGCTCGAGGAGCAAATAGGGAAGAGATTAAAAAATGTGAGAACCTTGGACTCAGCTTAGATGAATTTATGGAGATATGTCTAAAAGCTATGCAGGAAATCTCTCAGGATTTAGGATTATAATTACTTCCTTCCTTTAATGGAATAAGAAGGGAACTTTTTTGTAGAAAAATCGTTTATTTAAGTGAAGTGAATGGATTGGAGAGCAATTATTCAAAGGTGTCTCAATGGAGATAACGAGGCATGGGAAATGCTTGTAAGGAAATATTCAAAAAGAATTTTTAATTTAGCGTATCAATTTTCTGGAATATATGAGGAAGCAGAGGATATGACGCAGGAAATTTTTTTGAAATTATTTAAATCTTTGCGTCAGTATAATTTTAAAGCAAATTTTGAAGCTTGGTTCATTAAACTTGCAAAAAATCATTGTATAGACCATTACCGAAAAAGTAAATGTGAGAAATCGAAAAGAATAAATTTCAATGACTTAGAACGCTTGATAAGTAATAATTCAAATCCAGAAAATGATCTTTTAAGAAAGGAGAAGTTGAAGATTGTATTCAACGGGCTTAAAAATTTAAGTCCTGAAATTAGAATGGTGATTATACTTCGAGATATTCAAGGAATGAGTTATGAAGAAATTGCACAAATTATGGAGCTTCCATTGGGGACAATTAAATCAAGAATAAATAGAGGAAGGATTCAATTAGCAGAGAATTTAAAAAATGGTTTAAAGCAATGAAATGTAAAGATTTTGAAGAAAATTTAACTTTTTATATTGAAAATGAGCTCCCTGATGAATTGAAAGAAGCTTTTGAGGAACATTTGCACGAATGTTTTAAATGCAGAGAATTATTAAATTCATTGATAGAAATTAAAGATGTTCTTTCCAATTTCCCGGAATTTGAAATAGATGAAAGTTTAATTCAAAATATTCTTAAAAAAACAAAATACAAGAGAAAGATTTTATTTATTCCATACTTAGAACCTGTTTTTGCAATTTTGGCAGCTCTTTTTATTGTAATTTCTCTCTTATTAATTTCAAAACCTCAAAAAATTTATACTGAAATGGAAAAACAGTTGCATTTGATTTATGGAGAAATTAAGGAAATGCAGGTGAAAGGAGAATCCTTGAAGGGGAAGATAATGGGATATAAGGAAAATTTGTTCGAGTCATTTAAAGAAAAGAATTTTCTTTTATTTAAGTTTAAATTTTTAAAGGAAAATCCAAAAATGGAGGAGAAAAATGGAGGAAAAGAAGACAACTCAATCTTCAGCTCCTAAATCTCCTGGCTTAGCAGCATTTTTAGCTCTTATACCAGGAGTTGGAGCAATCTATAACGGACAAATTCTTAAGGCTTTAATTTATATACTAATTTTTGGAGGTTTGATACAGATGCAGAGTAAAGGTGGAGTTCAACCTATTGCAGCTTTCCTGTTGACGGGTTTCTATATTTATATGATATTCGAAGCCTATTACACTGCAAAAAGCATAAATAAAAAAGTTATTTACGGAGAAATAGAGGAAGAAATAGAGGAAATCGAGATTAAGAGAGGTTCTATTTTTTGGGGAGCCTTTCTTATATTTCTCGGTATTATTTTTCTTTTAGGAAATTATGATGTCATTTCCTATTCCACTTTATTTAATTACTGGCCTGTATTAGTAATTATTATTGGAATAAAACTGATTGGTGAATACTTTTCCAGAGAGAGGAGGGTAGAATGAGAAAAGTAAAAAGTGATACTCTTATATGGGGTATAGTATTAATAATAATTGGTGTAATTTTTCTTCTTCACAATCTTAATATTTCCCTATGGGAGAATCTATTTAATCTATGGCCATTAATTCTTATAGGATGGGGAATATGGAAGCTATATCTGGGAATTACTGAAAGGAGGAAAATCGAAAAATAGCGAGGGAAAAATGAGATTGAAAGAATGGATTTTATTGGTTTTTATAATAGGAAGTGGATTATTTTTTCATTTTAGAGAAGAATTATTCGATAGAATTGAGGAAAGTATAATAATAAATGATTTAAGAAAGGAATATTTATTTACTGAGACAAAAGAAATTTCTCCTCCTTTTCCTTCTTTAATTAATGTAAAAAATAAACACGGAGAGATTAGAATCATAGGGAAAGATTTAAATAAAATAAAAATTTGTTTGAAGAAGAGAATATATACAAAAAGCCAGAAGAAAGCGAATAAAATTGGAGAAAAATTAAAAATTGATATAATTCAAAACAAAGAAAAATTGGTAATTTCATCGAATCGAGATGAATTCAGGAAAAAGATTAAAACTGATTTTGAAATTTTTCTTCCCAAAACTGTATCTTTAAAGGTTTATAATTCATATGGAACGGTTCTTGTTGAAAATATAAGTGGAGATGTTTCAATAGAAAATTCTCATGGGAAAATTTTTGCGAGAGAAATAGGGGGAGAATTAAGCGCTGTAAATGCTTATGCCTCTCTAAATGTGGAGGGAGTTTACAACGATTGCTATTTGAAGAACAAGCATGCTCCAATAAATGTAATGAATGTAAAGGGAAAAGTAAAAATGGAGCAAAAGTATGGGATTATAACTTTAGGCAATATTGAAGGAGAAACAATAGTTTTTGCTCCCCATTCTGAACTTATTGCTAATAAAATAGGAAAAACAATTAAAATTGAAAATTCTTATAATAAAATTTTTCTCAGGAATATTGAAAAAGCAATAATAAGGGGACATCACTCTTCTGTTGAAATAAAAGATGCAAATGGAGTTAAAGTAGAGAATAATTACGGGAAAGTCTATATTTCAAATGTTAGAGGAGATTTAAAAATTTCGGGGAAATATCTTTTAATTAATGCAAGCAATATTTCAGGTGACAGAATAGAAATATCCAGTAGTTACAGAGATACGAAATTAATAGATTTTTTAGGGGATTTAAATATCTCTCTTTCCCATGGAGATTTATTATTGAAACCACGACATTTAATTTCTGATATAAAAGTATTAGCCAGCTATTCAAATATTAAATTTTTCTGGCCAAAAGGAGAAAAAATTCCTTTTGAAGGAAAAGTGAAATATGGAAAAATTAAAGCAGATTTTCCACTTCCACTAAAATTTTATCGGGAAAATGGGATAGTATATATAAAAGCTTTTGAATACATAAAAGACAAACCCAAAATTTTTATCTCCACGAGCTATGGAGATCTTTACCTGAAAGAAGGGGCTTTTAATTAATACTTAATCTGGCTGAGAAAATTGATTCTATCCATTATTCGACCATTAATTTTTATGTTGAAATAAGAAATTAAATTGGTTAAATCCTTTTTGTATTTGGTTACATAGCGGACAAAAGAAAGCTCTTTGTCGTATCGAAGCACATTTTCAAACTCTCCAACCTCATCTTTTAGCTCTATAAGGAAATGATTTATATTACGATATTGAGAATTAATATCTATTAAATCTTTAAAATTAGATTTTTCAAAGTCAAGATAAGGAGGAATGGAATGTAGTATTCGGAAACTTTCCGAGTGAACTTCTTCAACGAGTTCTCCAATTTCTTGGAAGAAATTGGAATTATATTTATTGAAACTCTTTAATTTTTCTCTCCCCTTTTCTATTAAAATATTGAATTGGTCTTTAATTGAATTTATGTATTCATCCACTCCAAAATACTTTCTCTTGAAATGAAATAAGTCTATAAAATCTCTTCCTATATATATTTTATCTTCATAATGGATGGTAAGTTCAGTAGGAGAATGGGTATAGAATTTTATCTCATATTTTTTCCCTCCTGAATTTCTTTCTCTGAGCCGGGCAAGAACTAAATAACTATTTTGTTCTATAAAGTAGCTATTTACATCAAGTACCACCGAATAACATGCTAAATTTTGAATAATATATTGTTTGATATGTTGAAGCAGGGATTCTTTTTTTGTAAGAAATTCATTTACTCTTTCACTTGCTTCGGGATATAGGACTGAAAATGACGGGGAAATCAGGTAATTTATAGCCCCGAGTCCAAGTTCCAAGTGCAATTTTTTCAGAACATTTGAGTGCAAATCATCAAGAAAAATTTCTTTTAATTTTGGTAATTTTTCTACATCTAATTTATCAAGTAATTCTATTTCATTCATTGTAAAAACCCTTTTGATTGAGATTAAATACTATCATTCATTTCAAAAAAAAGCAACTTTTTCATGAAAATTTGACATAAGAAATAAAAAATAAAATAATAATTTTTCATGAAAAAGGAGGAAAAAAACTATATACTTTTAAAAAATTTCGTATTAGCACGAGAAATAAGTCTGTTTGGAGTTGCTAATATTATTGAGATAAGGGATGAGTTTTTAATAAAAAAGGATGTCATTCGTTACTTTGACAAAGGGATTTCTCTTGGTTATAGATTAAACGATTGTATTCTTGAAGAAATTATAAATAAACCCACTAAACTTTATTATCATCATTACAGGCAGGTAAACTTTCTTCTCGATAGAGTTGCTTTAAGTTTATCTTCTTTCATTCAGAGGATGGGTTATAAAGCCCTTCCGATTCCAGCTTCTCAAATAATAGACTGGGAAAAACAAAGAGCTCATTTATCTCATAAAAAAATCGGAATGCTTGCCGGTCTGGGATGGATTGGAAGAAATAATCTATTGGTAAATCCTGAACTGGGAGCTCGCTTCAGATTAGTTACAGTTTTAACAGATATGCCCTTAAAAATAGATGAACCGCTAAGAGCCGATTGTGGAGAATGTCGTGCATGTATTTCCGTTTGTCCTGCGAATGCTATTAAGGAAAATCCGGAGGATTTTGATCACTTAGCCTGTTTTGAAAAATTAAAAGAATTTAGAAAAGAAGGAATATCAAATCAATATATATGTGGAGTATGCGTTAAATATTGTAAAGGATTAAGAAAATAATCATTTTTTAGATTTCGAGAGTAAAATTTCTCTTCTGCGAAGTAAATGTTGAGCATAAAGAGAATCGAATCCGCCCATTTTTTCCTTGACCATTTGAAGCTGGGCTTCGATCTCTTCTAAACTCATTTTATTTATTTTCTTTTTTTGTTGAGGTTGCGGGGTTTCTTCCTTAACCTCCTTTTTTTCTTCATTTATGGTTTTTTCTTGTTCGCCCATTTTTTCCTCCTAAATTATTCTTATAAATTTTAAATTAAAATTTTGTCAAGTCGGTTCTATAATGAAAAATTTTAAAAAAATTTAAATCAAAAGCTTGAAAAAAATTTTGTTTTTTATTATATTATATCCAAAATTAAAAACTAATATATGGAGGTAAAGTATGGCAAAGAAAAAAGGAGAAAAAAAGAGTTATGTATTGGTCAATGCGGAAAAGCCTGCTGTTTTTACAGGTAGGTCACCTCGTCAAGCTGCTTTAAAAGCCGCAACTCGTGGATACACAGAAATTAAGCTTCGCGAAAGAGGAAGAAGGAATAAGGATAAAACTTATACTATTCACATTTTTAAAGGCGAAGTTAGAGAAGTAGATGCTCCTCCAAACAGACCATCATGGTTGCCACCTAAGATAAAGAAAGCAATAGTCAAGAAAGTAGGAACAGAAAGAGTTAAACAGATTTAAGTTTTTATTTGAACATTAAAACTTAAAAACTTAATCGCTTAGCTGTTTAATATATTTTAAACAGATTAGTTTATTTAAGTTCAAAAATTGAAGATGATTTTTGCACTTGATGAAGGAGATTTTTATAAATATTATAAGTTTCAAAATATTTAAATTTTAATAAATTGACATTTTTTGTTAAATAGAGTAACAATATTTGTCAAATTTTATAAAGGTAGTTACTCTTCTTTTTTGTATTTAATTGAAAATAAATGTTTTATGGAAAATTATAAATTGGCATAATTTTTGCATTTTTTGAGTGAGAAAGAGAAAAGATGTGGAAAAAATTCTTTATAAAATTAATAATTTTCCTAATTTTAGTTTTGAATCTGTATTCTAATGATTATAAAATAAAATTTCAGCACATCACAATAAAAGATGGACTGTCTCAAAGTTCTGTTTTCAGTATTTTTCAGGATAAAGAGGGCTTTATATGGATAGGAACAGAAGATGGTTTAAATAAATATGATGGTTATAAATTTAAAATATATAGAAATGAGCCCAATAATCCAGGTAGTTTAAGTTATAGTTATATAAAGGTAGTTTATGAGGACAATTTAGGAAATTTATGGATAGGAACTTATGGAGGGGGACTTGATAGATTTGATAAAGACAAAGAAATATTTATTCATTATAAAAACTCAATGAATTTAAATAGCTTGAGTAGTAATTATGTTACATCTATATGTGAAGATAAAAATGGTGATTTATGGATAGGAACTGAGAATGGGTTAAATAGGTACAATAGAGAAAAAAACATCTTTATACATTATTACCATGAATTTAGAAATCCAAAAAGCTTAAGTAGTAATTATATAACATGTGTATATTCTGATAAAAAAGGAACATTATGGGTGGGAACAGATAAAGGTTTAAACAAATTCAATGAAAAAGAAAATTCTTTTATTTCTTATAAAAATAATCCTAAAAATCCAAATTCTTTAAGTGATAATTTTGTTACTTGCATTTTTGAGGATAGAAGAGGAGTTTTATGGATTGGAACTCGAGGAGGATTAAATAAATTTAATAGAAAAAAAGAAACTTTTGAACATTATAGATATGATCCAAAAAATCAAAATTCATTGAGCAATGATTTTGTTCGTGTTATTTTTGAGGATAGTTCAGGCAGGCTTTGGGTGGGAACAGATTATGGTTTAAACATATTTGACAGAAAAAATAAAATTTTTAGAAGAATCATGCATGACCCAAGCAACCCAGATAGCTTATCCAATAATGAAATTTATTCTATTTTTGAGGATAGAACAAAAGTTTTATGGATAGGAACTCATATTGGAATAAATAAATATAACCAAGAGAGAAAACCTTTTGTGCATTACTATTCAAATCCATATAACCCTAATAGCTTGAGCAATAATTATGTAAGGACAATTTTTGAAGATAGTAAAGGAATTCTTTGGATAGGAACATATGGAGGGTTAAATAAATTCGATAGAAAAAATAATATTTTTAAGCATTTTAAACACGAACCTAATAATCCTAATAGCATAAGCAATAATAGGGTAATGGCAGTAATAGAAGATAGCTCAGGTGATTTGTGGGTTGGAACTTCTAATGGTTTAGATAAATTTGATAAAGAGGATGAAAAATTTATTCACTATAGGGCAGAACCAGGAAATCCAAATAGTTTGAGCAATAACTCAATTAGAGTCATTTATGAAGATAGGGATAGAAATCTCTGGATTGGAACAGAAGATGGTTTAAATAGATTTGATAGAAAGAAAAATAAATTCTATCAATATAAAAATGAATCAGAAAATCCTTATAGTCTAAGTAATAACTTTATATATTCTATATGCGAAGATTCATATGGTTTTTTATGGATAGGAACTCTTTATGGATTGAATAGGCTTGATAAAAAAACAAATAAGTTTAAGAGATATTTCCATGAACGAGATAATCCTAATAGTTTGAGTAATAGCGAAGTTCTTTCCATTTATGAAGACTCAAGAGGAATTCTCTGGATAGGGACTGTAGGAGGATTAAATAAATTTGATAGAGAGAAAGAAACTTTCAAATATTATACAGTTAAGGATGGACTTCCAAATGATTTAATTTATGATATTTTAGAAGATAAAGAAGGAAATTTATGGTTAAGCACGAATAAAGGATTATCCCGATTCAATCCAATTAAAGAGAAATTTAGAAATTATGATGTAAAAGATGGACTTCAGAGCAATGAGTTTAGCAAAGGTGCATGTTTTAAAAGCAGAAGAGGAGAAATGTTTTTTGGGGGTGTAAATGGATTTAATAGTTTCTTTCCCGAGGAAATAAAAGATAATCCTTACATTCCTCAAATTGTAATAACAGGATTTAAAATTTTTAATAAAGAAGTCCCAATTGGAAAAGAAATAAATGGAAGAGTAATTCTTAAAAAATCAATTACTCAGGCAAAAGAAATTACTTTTTCATACAACCAGCGTTTTTTTTCCTTTGAATTCGCAGCACTTCATTTTGCTTCACCAGAGAAAAATCAGTATGCATACAAATTAGAAGGATTTGATAAAGAATGGAATTATGTTGGAAATAGGAATTTTGCAACCTATACAAATCTCTCTCCTGGAGAATATATTTTTAAAGTAAAGGCATCAAATTGTGATGGTGTATGGAATGAAGAAGGAACATATTTAAAAATCAAGGTTCTTCCTCCTTTCTGGATGACATGGTGGTTCAGAGGAATAATAATTGGTCTTATTTTATTACTAATTATTCTAACTATTCAAATAAGAACCTATACGGTGAGGAAAAGAGCAAAAGAACTTGAAGAAATCGTTGAAAGGAGAACTCTGGATTTAAAATTGCTAAATGAGAAACTAAAAAAAGAAATTGCTGAAAGGAAGAAAGCTGAAGA